>CAYMFZ010000091.1:8902-13517 GCA_964389585.1 uncultured Pirellulaceae bacterium
ATGCCATTGTTGATTCTTATCTGTCCCTCAGTAATTTCGATCGGCAAGTCGAATGTTGGTAAACTCAGATCTGCGTTGGAAAGACTGAGTTTGGCGTCATAAGTCAACTGGTCTTGATCGTCAGCGGTCAACTCAATTTTCGCGGCGACATCAGCATTGGCTTGGAAGTATTTTTCAATCGAGCTTGGCATGCCAGGCCAGTTCTGCCATTGGCCATCAACCAGTTTTGCCGACTGCGTCTCAACGACGATTGCCATTTCATTTTGATCTGGCGTGGCTGTGCCGCTGATTTTCCATTCGCCACCGATCAAGTCACCGATGGTTCCATCAATTTCTAAACCCGAATCCGTTTTCGAGATGACGCCGTTGACCTGCTCGATTTTGATTTCGCTTGGTTGGTTCGTCTGGTCGGTTCGAGAAGATTGACGAATCGCAACCGCAGCGTTCGTCAAAGTGAATTGTTTTGCAGGAATGTCGAGCGAAGACAGGTCAAACGGTTCTGATGATGTCAGGTTATCGAGATCAACGATTGTTTGGAGCCCGTCAATTTCCAAACCGTCAAACACTTCGTCGCCCGCGGCAAGCCCACCAAGAGGATGTTGGATCGTGAGTCGCTCAAACGAAACCCAAGGCTCGCTTTCGTCGGCTTGAAAAAACTCGACCCGATTCGCTTGAACACCGTCAGCGCCAATGGAAACGCTTTGGATTTTTGGAGCACCCAAACCGAGATTCGAAACTTGCGTTTCAAGTTGGCCTTCGACAGCGCCTTTGACATAGATCCAGCCTGCAAAAACGACTACGCACAACAGAAGCACGATGGCGAACAACCACCGCTTCCAGTGTCTCGGTTTTACAGTTTCTGATTTAGTCATATTCCGATCCTATTGCTTCCCAATACTTATGATCGAGTGATCGAAAAATTCAATCAACCTGAACAAATTGGTGGATGGTTATGACGGCAAATAACTCTGGCTACAGCTTGTTAGAATCAAACATGGCGCCTGTGCTGAATTTACAGCCTCAGCGAATACGATTCGGTCAGCCGCAATGCTATCTGGGTGCTACGACGTTACGTTAGCATCCGCAAACCTTGGGGAAGCGATTCGCCAAAAATACGCCCTTGTTGTTCGGCATCGAATGATCCGCCTTCGGTGACCAAACGAATTAAGTGTTCGGCAGCGTTGTAGGACTCCAACCACTTTACCACTCGAGCGCGAGTCGAAGCATCAACGTCTCGGTATCGATCGTTTGTTAAACGACTCATTTGAACGACTGCCAAATGTTCGAGCGGACTACTGTTTGGTTGAGCGATTAAATCCAGAATCCAATCCTGTGTTTTTTCGATTGCGACAACCGTATTGAGTGGACCGTACAATGGTGCTCGCTGTCCAAGTCGCCCCCAAGCCCAAATCATGGCGTTGCGCGCGTTGGCGAGTTTTCGTTTGTTGAAAAGTTTCGCAATCAAGTTGCCAAGCTTGATCTTTTGAGCTTCAGGCAACAATTCAAGCGATCCCAAAAGTCGCCAAACTTCAACAGAGTCTTCGGGTCGAACTGGAACCGCGCCTCCCTTAATCGGCTTGCCCGCCATCTGCTTTTCAAGTGCTTTGAGCGACGAGAATAAGGGTTCAGCCAACGCTGATTGTTGACCTCGAGACAATCCGCCACCCAAGCGACGCCAAAGGATCAGCAGCTCGTTTTGATTGCTGACCGACCCGTGTACCAAGTTGCCATGGAGCGTCCGCCAGGTTTCAGTGACTCGCCAATCGTCAAGTGCGACACCGTAACCGGGGCGAAGCGAGTAACCTAAAAGATTGAGCCAACGTGATTCGTGTTTCGCACTCCTACGCCGTCCCGACTTTTTGGTCTCGATCGACTCAAACTTTATCAGTGAATCCCAAACTCGTCGAAGAAAAGACATTGGCCAATCCTCGCGTGGCATTCCCATCGTTTCGGTCAATTGGTTGACCAAAGCGTTGGGATCGCTGGCGAATGTTTCATTGAAAACGCTTGATATGCACCGCTCGCATTCAAGCCACGTTTGCTCATCAACAAAGCCTTGGGATTCTCCAGCAGCAGAATGGGCGTCAACGTCTGTTTGCGTTGTTGATCGGATATCGAATTGAAGTTTCCAACTGCGTTCGCTTTCTTGTTCCAGACATGCCAAGTCAATGGTGCCGATTTCCGTTAAACCGGTTTGTAGTTTGACTGACACGTCGCGCTTTTCGTTACGACTTTTAGCGCGTAACACGGTTCTGATTGGTGGTAGCGAAGTCATCTGCTCCGGATCAATCTTCAAAATCTGTCCGGGCTGATCCGCCAATCGAGTACTTGAAACGTAAATCGAGAATTCGACGGGTTGAGAAATAGTCAGTAGAAACTCTCGGTCCTCAAGGGTAAATGTCTGGCCAGGCTCGGCGTTGCCCGGCATGATGCAGATCGCTTGATCCTCTCCCAAATCATTCTTGCCGATCCCAATGTAGTAACTGCGAGCCAATGAAGCCGCGATGCGAACGCCCATGTTGCGCCGAACGATTCCGTAGTATGCCGCGCCTCGCGCTACCGCTAAATCCAAACGATCATTGGCAAGCAACTGCGGCGACCAATTGGAGTTGTCTGTTTGGAACCAATCTGAGATTCGTTCAAGCACGGTGTCACGTAGAATCGGAGAAGCAAAAAATCCACCGTTGAACAATACAACGTTGGGCTTTGCATTGGATGATTCATGAGATGAATCTTTGGCCGAGTCATTCTCACTGGCATCTGATGCGTTCGCATTCCCGGCATTCGCATGAGTCGTCAAAAAATCTGCCAAGTATCGAGTGATACCTGGATCGCTGGCGTAGGGTAAGCCAAACTCTTGAAACCCGCTGGCGTGAAAAACGGGCTTGTCCGTGAGTTTTACCTTTGGCAAAAATCCGTCAACGATCAAGTTGCGGATTTCGTCGCGTGTGACTTCGGTTTGCAGGCTTCCACCGATTAGTTTTGAGCCACGACTGGGGAGGCTGATTGTGATCGCTTCGGCGCCTTCGTCAGAAAGCATCTGCTCTTTGACTTTTCGACTGGTTCCGACCAAGACATCCCATTGATAGGCTTCCAGCTTTCCTCGATCAGTCAGCTTTTGCTCGAGGAATTTAGCGATTGCCAGATCCAAATTGTCTCCGCCAAGGATCAAGTGGTTTCCAACGGCCACTCGATGAAACTGGATTTTCTGCGCCTGCTGATCCTGCGCTTCATCGGCTTTGCCTTCATTGCTTTTGCGAACACGAATCAAAGTAAAATCAGTTGTGCCACCTCCAATGTCGCAAACAAGAATCTTCTGACCGACTTCGACTCGCGACTCCCAATCGGAGTCGTGCTTATAAACCCAAGCGTAAAATGCGGCTTGTGGTTCTTCGATCAAAACGACGCGAGCGAGTCCTGCGACCGAGGCGGCTTCTACCGTCAACTCTCTCGCAACTTCGTCAAACGACGCGGGCAAAGTGAGCACGATATCTTGATCAGCCAAAGGGTTCTCAGGAAATTGCTGATCCCACGCTTTACGAACGTGCTTCAAATATTGCCCGCTAACATCGACAGGCGAAAGTCGTTTGACGTCGCCGGCGCCTTGCCATGGCAACAAAGCTGCAGTCCGATCGACTGCTGCATGACAAAGCCACGACTTGGCCGAAGCGATTCCACGTCCCGACGTTCGGGCTGTTTCGTCACGCGCATAAGCACCCACGCAGAACGAAGGTGATTTCTTGTCCCAAGGCAAACGAAGCTGTTTTTTTGAATCTGAATTTCCAGTTTGAACGGGTTGGAAATAGAAAGAAGGCAGAGTGTCAAGCGATTCTATTTCGCCCGACGCGACGAGTTGTGGGATCGATAGAACACGAATCTTCCACGGCGACTCTTCGGTGTCGATATAAGTGACCGCAGAGTTGGTCGTACCCAAGTCAATTCCAACGACATAACGACTGGGCAACTCGTCGATGAGCGGATCAAAGTTTTCTGGCTGAGTCACGTCTGTTTTTCTAAATTCCGGACGGGGGATTTGGAACACTAATTTTCACTAATCACACGCTAATAGAAAGTGTTGTTTAAGCTATCAAGCTCATTGAATCATGTCGTTTTTCGAGATCGGATTTGCTCATTTTGTTCTGTGGATTAGTGTTCGATTAGCTGAGATTAGTGTTCTTCGGTGGGTTTTAGGCGAGGATTTTGGAACGCTAATTTTCACTAATCACAAACTAATGGAAAGTGTTGTTTAATGGAGGCTGGGTGAAGCAAAATCACGCTTGTCTTTCAATGTCGCCATCAGTACTGGGCTTAACGCGACCTTTCGATCAGGCAGCCGCTTTATTCCATAACGCCATGTTGCCCAAACAGTTTCCGCATCGCGAGGAACGATCTTCATCATGGGCGTACGTCACTTCGCCATTGCGGCATCCCGCATTCTGGGATCGCAAAACCAAGGTCGAGACCTTCTCGGAGACAAACTATCATTCGAATTTGCAAGAACATTTTGTTGACTTGCTAATTCGATTGGATACAATCGGGGACTAATCGTTCCTTATCTAAGAGTCTTATTCAGTAGACTGCGTTAGCCCAGTACTGGCGGACACCAGTTTTTGGT
>CAYMFZ010000092.1:0-13452 GCA_964389585.1 uncultured Pirellulaceae bacterium
GATCTAATTCTACTTTTGTTGTTTCTGGTGTTGATGCTCTTGTTCTTCCTGAAGCGTCACCAAAACGCCTTGCCGAAACGCATGCGGCGCGTCGGGAAACTTCAACAGAACCAATGCCATCAACTCGGTCGCCAACAACTCATGGTTGGCCAGAAAATGAAGCAACCGACCTCGTTCGTGCTCGTTCTCAAGATGCTTGTCGGCAGGAGGTTGAACGTTGCTGCCTTTTTCATGCCGCATTCGCAGGTCGTCAATTCGCCCAGGCGAGATCAGCGATTCAACATTCGGCCCGACCGATTTCCGCGAATGTGTCAGGCGACCGGGAACAAGAAGTTTGTCTTCCAGCGTTTTTCCAAAGACAATCTGTTCGGCAAATTCAGTAACGTTCATCAAAATCAAAATACATCAAGACTTTGCTATTCGCTACTGCAATTCAATCCTCCCGCTCGAAAGATCGAAGCTTACTCGCTAACGTGTTTGCGCCAATCCTGAAGAGATCGCAATCAGGGGTGACATGACAGACACAACGACCAAGCCTATCGAAAGTAGCAAAGCCAGCCACCACAGCACACCAAGAATCGTTCTCAATCGACTCTTTTCCGATTTCAAGAAAGCGAACTCGACACCAAGAAATAGCAGAAGCGCGGCTGGCAGGACAATAAACATCCAACGAATGGCTAAATCGCTCAGCATGAAAAAGAACCTTGTGACATGCGGCAACTCAATCCCAAACTCCTCAAACATTACACTAAAATTTGGAAGCACGAAAATGAAGCCAACAACCACCAATCCCAACCAGAGAATAGCTCTCAAAACGGAATTGAAAATTGCAAGCTGCAAATTCTTTGACGGCTGAGTTTTATTTGCTGTACCTTGCAAGTCAACAATAGAGTTTGAATAAGGGTTTTCACCTCGAGTCATTTTCGAGTCCATACTGTTCCTCGCTTGCGCTTGTCTGGGTTGAAACTTGCTTTTGAACGGAAGTTCGAAAAGCCAGTCCCTAATTCTATCCGAATTTGCATCGCCAAGAGGCTCAGATCTGAAAGTCTTGTGGTGCTCGACACGACTGAGTTTGCGGGTAGACAAACATGTGAGCCGTGGGCCGTAAGGCACCGGGCTTTTTGGCGCTGGTTTTTGGGCAGCGGGCTTGTTCGGCAGCAGGCTATTTCGTTCGGCATTCGGGCTTGGCACTAAGCTACTTCGGAGCGCCCGGCCGCTTACGCGTCACGGCTCACGGGCTCACGGGCTCTCGGGCTCTCGGCTTACGAATCACGCTTACCGCTCACAACTTCAAACGCCGTGCGGCTCACAATCGATACACTTGATGCCTGCGAGAATGACAGATTGGTGAGACAACCGTAGATAACTCTTAAAAACCGGCAGTCGTCATCAAGCCCGCAATCCATCGTCGCGTTCGAACAACTAAATGCTCGCCAATGGTTTCGTTGAACTGACTCAAGCGAATACTGCCCGTCGTTCCAACTGGCAACGCCATCGAATCTTCTGCGTTCAATCGAACTTCACCAGTAAAACGGGATGCCAACAACTGAAACGCATCGTTCACCTCCGAAGAGTCGCCTGCCGATTCGGAACTCACTTGCCGAACGGGCAAGCTTCCGCCCGCGTGAGAAGTCAGCCGCGCATCGACTTTGGAACTGGCCGTTGGCTCAACTCGATAAAGCACCCCCGCAAGTCGCATCGTCCCAAACGTCGGAGCAAAGACTGTAGGCTCAGACTCCGACTGATTAAACGTCTCGAAATCGTCTTGGCTTACTGCAGCCACAACTTTCTTTTTCGATTCGTCAACGACTTTCATCAAACTCGTTCCTGAGACAACAAACTGGCCGGGCAAGGTCTCCAAGTTTTCACCAGTCACGATTCCATCGGACGTCGCTCGTAACGTCAGCGAATCAAGTTTTTGCTGAAGCTCTCGAATTTGATCTTCGATCGCCGCCCGAGATGCATTCTCCGATTGGTAGGCAGCGATCTCTCGGTTTTGATGGTAGCCACGGCTGCGAATCAAAGACATCTCGCGATCGAGCTCCAACTGCCGAAACCGCAACGTCATCTCTTTGTTCTCCAGATCTATCAACCTTTCTCCCGCTTGAACCCGTTGACCTGCAATCGCGTGAATGCGTTTAACAAAACCTCCTGCGTCGGCGCGAATGACTTCCGGCGAATCGTACTTAACAATTGCCGGAGCTGAAACTTGAACCGGCCACGGCAACAGAATCATCGCCGCTACGATCGCGGTCATCACGGGCGTAGTCACCATCGAAATCCACTTCCAATTCGGAGAGTCGTTCGAAGCCGGATCCCGCCATTGGCTGACGAATCGCCAAATCGGAGTTCCCAACCACAACACAATTCCACCAATCGCCAACGCGATGCCAAAACCATAGAACAATGCCATCGCGAGAATCGAAAGCGAAATACAAATCACGATTCGCCAAATCCAGGCCCCCAAACCGTATGCTTGTATCAAAACCCGTTTGCGTCTTGGTTCATTGAGTGGACTCGCATTCATTCCCAGCAGAAAACGTCGACCAAGTCCGTTCACGAACTGCTGACCTTTTTGGTAGAGGTTGGGGATCTCCAGCAAGTCCGCGAGAATGTAGTAGCCATCAAATCGCATCAAAAAGTTGGCGTTAAACAAAACTGTCGAGAGACTTCCAATCAACATCACGTTGAACAAATGGAATCGCAAAACTGGGTCTTGAACAAAACTCCAACCAACCGCTGCCAGCGCGGCCAGGAAAATTTCGACGTACATTCCTGCGGTCGCGACCGCGATGCGTTTCCATTTTGAAGAAAAACCCCAACACGATGTCACATCGACATAAGGAATTGGGATAAACAAAATGAACACGAAACCGGTCTCTTTGACACGACCACCGTAGCGATGGCAAAACAAACCATGCCCCAGCTCGTGCGCGACTTTTAGGAGGACCATCGTCCCAAGCATCCAAGCCCATGCTCCTGGGGTAAACATCGCTTGAGCGGCAACCGACAACTCACTCGACTTTAGAAACAGTCGATAAATCGCCAGCAGAAAAACGCCACACCAAATCGTGAAGAATGCCTGAGAGCCCAGCCAACCCAAGAACGGGCTGACGGCCTTGATCAGCGGCTGCGGATTGCCAAGAGGCAATTTAATGAAGAGCGGATTGAGCTGGCCTACAACTTTTTGATTGCCTTGGCTTTCAACTTGTTCCAACAGATGTTCGACATTGCTCGAGCTACCATCGGCTGAACTTGCCAACCCTGATTGCATCAGCCAATGGCAAATACGTATTGCATCGCGGATCGTGAGTGCTTCGCCACCCATGCGATTCGAAGTTTCTTCAATGGCTTGTTGAAGCGTCGTGTTCCCGTCGAGTACCGAGATGAAGGCGTATTCAGGAATCCCGATTTCATAGTAACTCGAAGAGGTTTCGTCGTGGACGACGTAGCATGGCTTCTTTCCGTTTTCCTGCAGTTCAAATCTCAACCCACCGCGCAATCGCAAACACAAATTTGCAAGATCCGTCGACTCGTTGAAGTCGACATTGGAATCAGTTGAGTTTTGAAGCGGGCCAGTCATTCAGTTTTTCTCTGATTTTGTTGCGGGGCTGGAACTGCAGTTAGTTGAGCCCAACCTGTTACCTGATGATCGAATAAACCCGCTCAGCAGGCCGATGAAACAAAACCCAACCCAGAGGCCGAGTGCCTGCGTTGATTTTTGCCCGTCCCTGCATTCCTGGTCGCAACAATTTCTGATCGTTGTCGATAGGCACTTCCGACACAAAAACATTCTTGCTGTCCCGCACCTCTGACATCGGTCGCACCAATTCGACTTGACCTTTTAAAGCTTCAAACGGAGCACCTTCAAGCACGATTGTCGCGGCTTGCTCTGGCCGAACGTACGCCACGTCGGATTCACTGACTGCCAGTTCCAGTTTGAGCTTGTCCAAGGGAGCGATCTCGATCAGCACATCGCCAGTTCGAACGGGTGCGCCCAACGCATCTTCAAGGTCACCCTGCAGCACAATCCCGGCCACCACACTTTTTATTTCCAGATTCGCTTTTTTAAATTCGATCAACTCAATTTGGGCATTCAATTGTTCGATTTTCAATTCAGCAATTTGCGTTTCCGATGCATCACGCGCCGAACGACTTACGTCGCGTTTCTTCAGCGCCGTTTCTTTTTGAGCTACCAAATCCGAAAGCTCTAATCGGAGTTCGCGATCATCCATGCGCGCGAGCAACTGACCACTCGTCACCAGGTCTCCCGGTTTGACCAACGACTCAAGCAAAATTCCATCGTGGGGTGCAACGGCGAACTGCCGAACCGTTGGCTGCAACTGACAATCACATGCAACGCGATGTGTAATCGGAATCAACATCGCAAACGCCACGGCGATTGCACAACCAAGAACGACACGCCCCACTTTGCCCTTACAGAACTCAACGGTTTGAGACTTCAAACGTGACGCCGCGCCCAGCGAAGCCTTTCTGTTGACAGCGAGACCATCCGCCAAATAACTGCTGGCGACTTTTGCAAAACGCAACAGCCGCCCCTGGTGCTCGGCATCATCCGGCAACACGCAGATCCAAGCACCAATCGTCTTGCCGCAACTCGTCTTTAAAGGTGAACTGACCAATCGGCAATTTGGATGAGATTCAAGCAAGCCCTGGTGCGCCAGCTTCATCGCACGATCGTCGCCATCAATCGCCGGCAAAGTCGTTTCGGAACCTCGGATCAATGTCTCGTTAAGCGCGGACTGAAGAAGTTTCGCTTGCTTACCACCCAAATCGACTTCTAATGATCCTGACACCGATTGCAGCCTGGTACGCTTGCTGTTTTCCGACTGACAAAAGCCGATTGCGACCAACCTCGCGTTTAAGAAGTTCGAAAGTTCGTTGGTAGCAACTATCGCTCCCTTTCGTGCTCCGTCAGTGCCAACGATCTTCGACACAAGTTCAGCAACGGCCGCCGTTGAATCAATTTGCCAATCGAGTTGAGCATTTTGATTCCGCGCGTGCCACTGACTCAACGATGTGGCGATCATTTGCGCGATCAATAAAAACGACTGTCCCGATCGCTGTCCCAAGTTCAAAGCCAAACAAAGGCAAGCGTCCGACTTAACTGGAGTTTGTTGCCGTGCGAAAACAGGAGTTGTGATGACTGTCAACTCATTGTTTTGGACCACACAAGCTGTGCCAGATTGGATGGTCGCACTTACAGTAGGAAGCAATGAAGAAGTCGCCAATCCAAGATTCTGTTCCGCAATTGAATCTTGATCCACAGTGCATTGCAACATTCCGTCAGGAGTCTGTTTGAAGTGGCCACACCAAATTGCGTTGGTTAACCGACAACTCATATCCACCAATCGAGTATTAACCTCGTGTTCGGTTGCCGAAGATGCGACGATTGCGTGAAGCTCTTTTTGAATCGAATCGAGAGCAATTGGATCCGAAGCTGTGACTTTGGCGCTGGCTGGTGTTTCAGTATTCGAGGGTTGTCGCTTTCGCGCAACGACAACATCCGCCTCATTGCTCGTCGCCAAATCGGCGGAGTCAATTGACATGTTTGGACGTCTAACTGGTTGCTGCATCGATAATCCTGGGCGGCATTTGCCGGTTACGACCGGAAATCTGTTCTCGATCTTGACCGATGGAATTCGGCCTTAATTCGACTGCTTTTGTTTCGAACTTTTATTTTCAATCTACAGTCCGTTGTTTGTCATCTGTGGCAATGAAGCTTCCGGCATAATGACTTCTGGAAGTGCTTTTGCCTTTTTCATTTTCGATTGAACTTGCTGACGTTTACCTTCTACGACTTGTGTCAAAATTTTCGCAAGTCGCTCAGCCGATGACCAAGGCAACGCGATTCGAGTTTGAATCGGTAGCGTTTGATTGCCAGAAGCAGAAACATTTGCATCGTTCAACAAGCCAGAAGATAAATCAACCAAGACTTCTTCATTGCCAGGGCTGACAAGAAATTGTGTGACGTAAGCTATTTCTGATTTGTCATAGCGGATTGTAAATTCCGGTTTTGAGTTGTTTTCATTCATCGTTTTCACTTTTGAAAGCTGGGTTTCATTCCGAGTTGTATTGAAACACTTCTTGAATCATTTGCGCCGCAGAGACGAACCCTGATTGGCTGTTTGCAATCCGCCAAGGATGCAACGAAGGCCACTGCGGTAATTTCCGGTTTGGTTTTCGATTAAGAACTCGACTCGAACGGTTCCACTTTTGGAATCAGTCACCGGCGAAACAAAATCGACAGTCGCTGTAGTTGTCTGACCGGTGTCGGGAAAACTAACCTGCATTTGCGATCCGTGTTTGATGGATTTCGCTTGCGCTGTCGTCAAAAAATAGCGAACCCTTAATTGATCCAATGCAACGATCGTGGCAACCTGACTTTCGGTCGCCGATATCGCTTCACCGATCTGGCGAGGAACTTCAAGTACAACTCCACTGTTGGGCGCACGAATGATTCGGCGTTCCAGTTGAGCTTCAATCTTCTTGACTTCCATTTCCTGAGCACGAAGTTCATCTTGCGCCGTCTCAAGATTCGCGTTAGCCAAATCGTACTCTAGCTGGGCCTGTTTGACTTCTTTGTCACTGGCGTGCTCGCTCTTCAGCAACTGCTGCATTTGCTTCAGGAGATGAGCCTTGTTTTGAACCGATGCGGTGGCACCGTTGATTTCGCCACGGGCTTTTAGTCTTTCTCGGGCCGCATTGGCCGACGCAATTAAGACTTGGGTATCGAGCTGGGCTAACACGTCGCCAGCGCGCACTTTGTCACCCTCTCGAACGTTGAGTGATTGAATAACGCCGGACTCGGGTGATGCGACCACCACGGTCTTGAAGGGTTCTGTAAATCCCTCCGCTTGTTTTGAAAGTTGGCCCAAGGCCGAACTAGCTGTCATCGCGAATGTAAAAATTGCGAGACTAACAAGTGATGCAAATTGAAATCTGTTTTTCATAAGAGGTTACCCCGCCGCCTTTTTGACTTTGTCGAGCCAGAGTTCTTCACGCATCACTTCTCGCCGTGATTGATAGCCAACTTTTTCTGCGACCTGTTGAATTCGCCGCACGCGTCGGTCGAAGTCTTTGCTTGCGACTCCATCCGCGCTGGAAATTCGACGAAGTGACTTTGTCAATCCACGATCGTGGCGAACCACGATGTCGTCTTCGGCAGACACGAAAAATTGCCCGCTTCCCGGATCGCCTTGGCGGCCGGCGCGGCCGAGTAGTTGGCGATCGATTCGGATCGAGGAGTTTCGTTCGAATCCAATCACGTGCAAACCACCCGCTTCTAATGCCGCAGGATCAGGCTTGATGTCCGTTCCGCGACCAGCCATATTCGTCGCGACAGTCACCGCTCCATCAGCGCCAGCGCCCGCAATCAAAACTGACTCGTCCTCGTCTTGCACACCGTTAAGGACTTGATGATCGACATTTTGGCTGTGCAACTGAGCAGACAGCCTGAGACTTTGGTCGATCGTTCTTGTCCCGATCAAGACCGGCTGAGCGGTTTTGTTTCTTTGCTGAACGTCTGCCACGATCGCATTGATTTTGTTTTCTTCTGACTTGAAATAGCGAGTTGGTAATTCAATTCGCGCCAGCTTTTTTCGACGAGGAATGATCACGATGGGCAATCGATAACACTCCATCAACTCACTCTGATGTCCATCCGCCGTTCCGGTCATTCCGCAGAGTACGTCGTAGCGTTGAAAGTATCGTTGGCGCGAAATCCGCGCGATCGTTTTTCGCTCTTCAGTGATCGGTACGTTTTCCTTGGCTTCGACGGCTTGATGCAAGCCATCTCGCCAATTTCGATCCGCGAAAATTCGGCCAGTATATTCATCAACGATCTCGACTTTGTCATCACGGACAACGTAGTTGATGTCGCGAATCATTACGTGTTTCGCACGTAGCGCCGACTCGACATACAATCGCCAAGGCCGGAGCAGTTGGTGATTTGAATTGTCTTGAGACAGTTCATGCGCCAACTCAAAACCCGCCTCTGTTAAGCTCAGAGCCTTCTTCGATTCATCAATCGAGAAATGCTCGTCCATCTCTAGTGATTCCGCAACCAATGTCGCGTTGCGGTAAACAGTTTCCTCGACGGTTGTTCCCAATTGGCCCGAACTCAACACCAACGGCGTGGTTGCCTCGTCGATAAACACGCTGTCAATCTCGTCGATGATCGCCGCCGCAAACCCTCGCTGTGATGTGACCGCCAATTGATTCGAATCGCCGAACAAGTCACGGCGAAGCTTGCTTCCCAAACGATCTGCCCCCTGCTGACGCATGGCAATCTGGTCTCTCAGGAAATCAAACCCAAGCTCATATCCTGTCGCGAAAGTTACATCCTGACTGTAGGCGGCTCTTTTCGCTTCTGGGTCCGCACCCGATTCAGAGATTCCAGCAGTCAGGCCAATCAGCTCCAACGCAGGTTTGAGAAACTCAAAGTCACGCTCGGCTAGATAGGCATTTACGGTTGCGACGTGAACGCCTTTACCATTCAACGCGTGAGCCACGACGGGAAAGGCACACGTCAGTGATTTACCTTCGCCCGTTTGCATTTCCGCAATCGCTCCACGAGCCATCGCCAAACCAGCCAGAAACTGAACATCGTAGGCTGACATGCTCACGGTGCGCCGAAGCGATTCATTGATCAGCGCAAACGCTTCGACCAATCTTGAATCTTGGCTGCGATTCGATTCGGATTGGTGATGATGTCGCAACTCACCAAAACGACTCGACAGGGCTTGATCACTTAAGTCTTGCAACCCTGCGCCCAATTGCTTAATCGAATCCAGCATTCGTCCGTCGAGGCGACTGGGCCCGGGATTCTGCTGTTTGATTCGATTTTGAATTAGTTTCACGTTGGCAAGAAAGTTGGAAGGCGCGGTTTTATTGCAAGTATGTTTTGGTTGGTTCGTCGCAGTCGCCGATCGCTCCACGATCGCAACACCACAACCCATGGCTCTGGCCAAAGCGCCAACAATGCCAGATCCAAGAATCTGTCAAGCATGGAGCACGGTCGTGGAGCCATCGGCGACTTTTGCCACTTAACCAACAGGGCAATCTGCTCAGCGAGTCTGTCTCGTTGATTGCTGCGAAGCCGTATCGACTCTCTTTGTTTGTTCAGTGACACCAACTTCGATCACCGACTCGATCGTCGTGGGCTGGCTTTCTTGGAAGTAGTTACCGCCAGGCATCTGCATTTGCTCGACGTTCACAGGCTTGTCAAGAATTCGTGTTGGCAGGTTATTAAGAAACGCAACTCCGTCTTGAATCTGCTCATGTTGCAACAACATTCCTGTTGCACGTTTGAGATTCATCAAAGAAAGATTAAAAGTCGTTTCCGATTTCGCAAATTCAAATTCAGCATCCGCCAATTGAACCTGGGCGTTGAGGACGTCATCGAGGTAAAGCCCGAAAGATGTTTCCTTGCCGGG
Source organism: uncultured Pirellulaceae bacterium (assembly GCA_964389585.1). Classification (GTDB taxonomy): domain Bacteria; phylum Planctomycetota; class Planctomycetia; order Pirellulales; family Pirellulaceae; genus Mariniblastus. The sequence continues at coordinate 9,459 of CAYMFZ010000092.1, forward strand.
AATCGCGGCCCAGCGTTGCTCAATATTCTCAAGCCGCTTTGATGCCGCTTGCATCGCGTGGTATTTCGCTTTGAATTCACGGTCAGACGTGCGGACTTCGCGAGCGGCGACTTTGGTTTCCATCATCAAAGTTTCAACCGTCGTGCGAAATTGATTCTGCAATTGTCGCAGCTCAAGTCGACGTCGCTGAAGTCGCGCTCGGGCTGCTCGATTGCAAATGGGAATCTCGTATTGAAGACCAACAGAATAACCCGGCTCGCCAGTTGAAAATTGATCGGCCCAAGCCTGTCCAATGTCACTGTCATCTCGGAGGCCAGCCACGTACGTTTCTAAAATCAAATCGAGTTGCGGTAACAACTCGTTTCGAGACATTCCCAATCGAACACACGCTGCACGCATTTGCTTGAGTGCTTGATTGACTTCAGGACGCATCTGCAAAGCGGTTGAGAGGACTTCGCCAATGTTAAACTGCTCAGTATGTCGAACGGGTGTGTCGGTCGGAATGATTTCCAGATTCACAATGTCAGCAAGTTCTGGATCATTAACCAACGCATGAATTCGCTCTTGAGCATTGCGAACCGCCATTTCGGCTCGTACCAAATCCGATTTTCGTTCTGACACGGCGGCCTCGACGCGGATGAGCTGGCTACCAACAACGTCGACGTTGCGGCGAGCCATGAGGTCGTTTTGAATCTTCTCTGCTCGCAAGAACAATTGCTGCTTTTGAACGAGCGCAACCCTCTCAAGGTAGAGCGACCAATAGGCTCGGGTGACTTCAAGCAAATGTGATTGCAACTGACGAGAGAATTCGTCTTCTGCGATGTCGGCGTCGATGTTTGCCAATACAACGAGGCTCGTGTTGTAAACTTGTCCTCGTCCACGCATCAAAGGCTGGGTGTAGTTCAATCGGATACGTGAAGTGCCTTGATTGTTAGGTTGGAAAAAAGTTGAGTTGGTGTTTTGAAAACCAAACTCTTGGGCGATTTCAAAATAGCCACCATTGGTGTTTTTTCGACGAAGGCCACCCGCAAACGACCATTGGTTATTTCGAAAACGGGGTGATCCGCCCGTCGTCAAAACATTGCCAACCGGATCGCTTAAGTCATCCCATCGCGTCTCCATGAACTTTGTCCAGTCAAAAGCCGATTCCGCTTCGACGATTGCTGTCTGACGAATGAATGGCAAGTCACTAAAGACTTTGACCTGGGCTGATGACTGCAACGTTCTCACGATCAGCGTTTCCAGATCGACCGTGGTCCCGCTTGTTCCGGCTTGCAAGCGATTGCTCATCGCTGACTGCCACCATGGTGTGTAGCTTTGAGGAATCGGATCTATCGAAACCATTGATTGCCGCTCGACTTGATCCGACTCGGCGGCGATTTGAATTCGACGATGGTAGTCTTCGATGCTTACGCCAGTGGATTGAGCGTGGAGGCTTCCGCCAAGGCAGCAGGAAGCACCAACAACGAAGCAGGAAACAAGGTGGCGAGAGTATTTGAATAGCATATTTGTCCCAAGACTTTCTTGTTACACGGACCGCGTGAGTCAAACGCGAAACCGAATTCCGAACGCGGAAGGCATTCGTTTATGAGGATGGAAAACAGCAGTCACCACTTAGTTGAAAACGTAACGCTGTTAACCCTACAACTACGGGTAGCCGTCTAGCCCCATTGATCGGAATCTTGCACCCCCTCAATCTCAGGTAAGGACGCAGAATCCGGTTGATAGGGTTGAGCCAAATAGCCAGTAAGTCAAACTTTTAGTCTCAATCGCAAGGGAACAATTCGGCAAAGACTACGGGTTACACAAGCCTTGCCCGCCTCCCAATGCTCGACAATGACAATCGGGTTTACCCTACCGCCGTGAACTCGAAATTAAGTGAACGTTTCTTTCGAATCAGAGTGATTCAATCAGTACAAATTACGTGTCAAAACGCTCACTGCTGTTTCCAACGCGCCAGCACTCACAACCATCATCTGCTATCAAAGCCTGCGATCAGCTTTCGTTTCTAGCCGAAACCAGTTGAGCAGAACTCGATTCTCCACGATCGAAAACTAAAGCGCCAACTTTGTAATCTGCAACATTTCCCTTACCTAAAAGACTCATTGATGCCCACATGGGCTCGCCTCGAGTCGTCAAAACAATCTCGTTTTGATTTTGGAATGTTGCGACTATTCAACCGCGCGTTTTTACCTTCGATTGGCACATGAGCAAAAACTCACGACGGCAAACGTCCTCTCCTCGCGATCTTCACCTCTCCAAACTCGAAGACCGAATTCTATTTGATGCCACCATGGATCCTGCCATGGACCCAAACGCGGGCGACGTCAACAGCATGTCGGGTGGTGGGGATTCTCCTCAGTCATTCGAGCAAGATGTCGCGAACTATGAAGACAGTGACTCCTCACAATCAAGTTCTGCCGAGCAAAACGCAGAAGTCACTCGTCATGAATTGGTAATCGTTGACACCAGCGTTGAAGATTACCAAATGCTAGTTGACGACTTGCTCAACAATACCGACGAGAACCGCACGATCGAAGTCGTTCTACTCGACGCAGAGGCTGACGGCATCGAACAAGTCACCCAAATACTCTCGCAGTACGACGAGTTGGATGCGCTTCACGTTGTTACTCACGGTGACGACGCGGCGTTTCGTTTGGGCAGCACTTGGGTAACGGCAGATAGCCTCGAAGCTTATGCCGGTCAAGTTTCTGCGTGGGGTGATGCGCTTTCAAACTCCGGCGACATCTTGCTTTACGGTTGTGATATCGCCGAAAGTGCAGAAGGTCGCGACCTGATTGATTCGTTGGCTTCACTTACCGGAACCGACGTCGCGGCAAGTGACGACGACACTGGAAGCGCGAACCGAGGAGGCGATTGGGAGCTTGAATATCGCAAAGGCACGCTGGAATCGAGTGTCATCTTCAGCCAAGCCCTTCAGGCAAATTACAATTCCGTATTGGCAGTTGGTCCCGATGCTCAATTTGCATCCGCCAATCAACAAGCGCCACTAGGTGAAGATTTCAACTTCACCGTCACTTTTCAAAATACGGGAACCGACGCTGGGTTTGGGCCTTTTGTCGATCTGATTTTCCCAGTCAATGGAACTGATGGTGCGGCCGGTACCGACACGGCGGACGGAATTGATTTCGTCAACGCGACTTATCTGGGACAAGCCTTAAACACGATTGAAATCACTTTCCCTGATGACGGTGCCGGAACAGGAACGATTGACCATCCGTTTGCTGTGGACGCGACTGGAGCTCCGCTTCAACTCACCGGCACTGCGGGTGACAAACTCGTCGTCGTCGAACTTCCGTTCGGATCGTTTACATCTGGACAGCCACCGGCTGACATTACGATCACGGCAAATGTTAGTGACCTCGCGGATTTGGGTACTGATTTATTTGTTCAAACCCGTTCGGGATTTCGATACGGCAGCGATCCGCTCGACAATCCAACTGCTCCCGATCCAAGTGTCGTCAGCGACAGCGGAACCGACGTCACAGATCCTTCCAGTGGTGCGACGAGTTGGACAGAACAAATGTCCGTCACGCCAACGCTAATGGAATTGACCAAAATTTATCTCGGAGCAGAAGACGAAACAGCGACGGGCCCCAATCATCCGCAGCAGTATCAAATTGATGTAGACATCGCTGATGGTCAAACAATCAGCAATCTCGACATCATCGACAGCCTACCGAACAACATCGTAGTGACTTCTATCGACAGTGTTCTTGTAAATGGCGCGCCAGCTGCTTACACCGACAATTTGAGTTCGCTTGCGTTTCCAGGTAACAACCTCGATTTGATTATCACTCCCAACAGTGACGTAACGGGAACGACGTCAGACGCCGATGTTTCGGTGGTTATCAATTTTTACGTCGCAGAGTTTGATGGCAACGGAGACCGCGTCATTCCGATCACTGGTGAAGACGACACCACCTCCACTCCTGACTCCCAATCGTATAACAACGCTCGAGCGGTTGGAGAT
>CAYMFZ010000093.1:0-1056 GCA_964389585.1 uncultured Pirellulaceae bacterium
GCGGATGAAGCTCGCCCGAGCGTCAACGCTGGCCATTTCTGCAGACGTGGTCGGGTAACTGTAATCAGAGGCTTGATAGGGATTTTGGCTCATTAAAAGCACCTTCGGGGTGGCTGACGAATGTCTTAGTTGAGGAACGAACTCACTTACTGAATTAAGTATTGTTAGCCTACGGGCTGACACCGAATTAATCAATGTTCGTCTTTCCGCGGACTCCTACCTATTCGCTTTTACCAATTTGAACTTGGGGCACCGAAACAACATTTTTTGGAATTTCTTTGGCCTAGAAACTCGGCCACCTAGGGACGCTCAGACGATTCGTGAAATGGCCAAAAATCAGATACTTGACACATTTTCACTCTACAAACACAATCCAGTTCCCGGATCCGCCAAGAGGGCAGATCTACTCAATTTTTGAATTCTGCGACGGATTCGAATATCGAGTTGACTTGGTCAGACGTAGCCACGAAAGCCAGACTAATGATTCTTTCCGGCGAAGAAATTCGACGTAATATTGGATCCGACATCAAGATTGACCCGTTCAATCCGGACAATATTAACCCGAATAGTTACAACCTCACTCTTCACCAAGACGTTGTGACTTATGAAGAAGTCGTCTTGGATATGCGGAAGAGCAATCGAGTCCGCCGAATGGTGATTCCTGAATCAGGTTTGGTGCTTGAACCCAACCGATTGTATCTCGGTCGAACGGTTGAACGGACTGAGACGCACAATCTTGTTCCAATGATTGAAGGACGTTCTTCAATTGGGCGACTTGGCTTGTTCGTTCATGTGACCGCCGGATTCGGCGATGTTGGGTTCAAAGGATTCTGGACGCTGGAGATGTTCGCGGTTCAGCCAGTCAAGATCTACCCGGGCGTTTCGATTTGCCAGATTTTCTATCACCAAATTGACGGTGCCATCGAAGAGTACAAGAGCGGTAAATATCAAAACAATAACGACATCCAGCCAAGCCTTTTGTACAAAGAGCTGAACCCAACGGCGGAAGAAGATGACGCTCAGTTGACGCTCGGTTTCCGCAAGGGTTAGATAGCA
>CAYMFZ010000093.1:1156-8853 GCA_964389585.1 uncultured Pirellulaceae bacterium
GAGCGCCGTTCGTGGTAGTCGCATTTATGCGGCTCAGGCCGCTTCAGCGGTCAGCAAGTTTCCAACATGGCGTTGGAACTCTTTTTGGTTGTTCTCGTTCCGCAAGTCGTTGCATCGTTTTCAAGCACGACGGTTTCTACTTTTGGTTCATGAACCTTTCAGCAGGGCCAACCCAATAAATCGGGTTACTTCGAACCTCCCTCGTTGGGATGAGGCTCGTTGAATGTTCAACGTTTTACGACAGGACTTTTCCCGATCAAAAGTGCCAGCACTTTGAGTCAAACATTTACGTTTTCAACGGTCGCAAATGTTAAAGGTTGACGTGTCTGCGGGTCGTGCTTTCGCCAAACGAACTCTCCACTTCTTTTTTGGCAAATCGCTAAAGTTGATTCTTGAATGAAGTCCGGTGACTGATAAAGTTTCGCAAGGTTCATAGGGCAAACACTTTGTCCGACGAAATGACTTAACGAAATCACACCCAGATATTTCGGTTTACAAAATGTCAGAAATTGATCTTTTGATGCAAAACGCCCGCCTTCGTGATGAGATGGAGCCGTTTCTCGACGAGTCGGTTTATCTCGTTGACATGGATCGCATGTCGGTTCGTCACGAAAACGAATTTCTCACGTCGTTGTTGGCTTGGGAAAAAGCTCCAGTTCTGCCGATCTGCCAATGGTTTGAACCTGAGTTGGTGATGCCCAACCATCAATCGTTTTCGGATACCGAAGTCAAACACCAATTGCATCAAGTCATCGGCCGCCTGTACGAGAAGAACATCTTGCTCGTGCACACCAATCATCTTTCGGATCGTCAGCTTTATTGCTTGATCGCTCGAGACATTCTTCCAGCCCAAGAGAAAAAAGTCGTGCTCAACGGCAAGTCGTTGAAATGGCAGTGTCTGGATATTGTCGAAGACGAGGAGTCTTGGCTCCGATTTTATGCTTCCAAGGAAGAGCGTTTAAACTGGGCGGATGAGACAGGTTTGAAATTGCCGCCTCGCGAAGAAATTCCTTTTCCAAGGAAGTTGCCTCAACACGCGTAGGTGAATTGGACGTGAGACATTTCGTTAATCAGCGATCAACAAACAAACCATTAGCGCATTTGTATTTCCGTTTTAATAAGCGAGTGAGCCGAAGGCCGTAAGGCCTCGGGCTGAATTGCCAGCCAAAATCGCCATTGGTTTAGTCGGTTGATTAGAGTGAGGATGCAGCAGCCCGGCCGCTTACGCGTCACGGCTCACATTTTTATTTGATAATACAACGGCATAAGCGAGTGGTTCAAATCGAGTGGTTCAAATCGCTCACTTGCTTCTCTTCTCAAGCCAGCTTTTATACTCAGGTCGTTGTTTCCACTCTTCGAAGTACGGCTTGTAATCTTTGATTTCCGACCAAAATCTCGGCTCGGGATTCTCCGGCAATAACTTTTTTTCGACGTAGTCTCGGCCTGCAAAACTTTGGTTAATCGAATCCTTTGATTCTGTCAGAAGCTTTAGCAATCGCGCTTGATGCCCATTTGAGTCGTCACCAAACAGGTTTTGCTTTTCGTTTGGATCGTCAGCGAGATTGTAAAGCTCGTATTTCTTCGCTTGGTTTTTCCGCTTACCAAGCAAAATCAATTTCCAATCGTTGTCGATGATCGCCTGATTGCCAAGGCAATTAAATGGGATCGGTTTTTCTCGCTCACCCAATTCGTTATCAAACAGTTTTCTCAAGCTGATCCCATCGACAGTCTTGAGCATTGAATCGGCCGGTAGATCGACGACTTCTGCGATCGTCGGAAAGATATCCATCGAGACCGATGGGAATTTTGTGACGCGAGGTTTGATGGAACTCGGCCATTCCACGATGGCAGGAACTCGCAATCCGCCTTCGTAGACGCTTCCTTTAAACCCTCTAAGTCCTCCCGTGGTGTTTGGCTTGATTTTGGGCAAGCCACCATTGTCGCTGGTGAACCAAACGATCGTGTTGTCAGCGATTCCCTTGTCGCGCAAGGCTTTGCGCAGGGTTCCGATGCTTCGGTCCATCGCAACAAGTTCGCCATGTTGATCTTGAGAGTTTTTGTCAAGATGCGAAAACGGTTTTGCGTCTTCTTCGGCAGCCATGAACGGACTGTGCGGAGTGCCAAACCAAATCACGGTAAACGAAGGTTGATTCGCCTCAGCTTGAGCAGCAATGAACTTGATCGCTTCGTCGACAATGATCTCAGATGAATCTCCCGTGAAAGATTCGAATTCTCCTTGCCGGCTCATCAGCGGGTTTCGATCAAAAAAGTTGGTAACCGAAAGCCACTTGTCAAAACCAAATACGCCAGGATGGTGAGTGTCGTTGGCGAAAATCGGCACGCCAGGTCCTCGCATCCCATTGAGATGCCACTTTCCAAAATGAGCCGTCGCATAACCCGCCTTTTGCAACGCTTGAGCCAACGTCTTTTCTTGTAATCTCAAGGCAAATCCGTGGCTCTCGACACCCGTTCTTAGATTGGTTCGCCCTGTCAAAACACTCGCACGAGTTGGCGAGCAATTTGGGGCCGCGGCATAAAACCGATCGAATCGAAGTCCCGCCATCGACATCGCATCAAGGTTCGGTGTCTTTAGAATCGGATGATCGTTGAAGCTCGTTTGGCCCCAGCCTTGATCATCGGCCATCACCAAAACGATGTTTGGTTTGCTTTCCAGCGTCTCAATCAGTTCGTTGCCCAGCCCGCCCTGAGGAAGCATGAATACGACCGAAGCAATCGCCGCAGTAACCACCAAAAATCTTGAAAGCTGATCCATCAAAGCTCCATTGGATGTCGAAATTTGAATCTTGAACAACAGGTGATTGTAGCGTGATTTGGGCAGCTCAATCCAAGTCGAGAATTAGCGGGATCTGAGAATTCGATCTCAATTTGAGATTAGGCGACAATTCGGATTAGTTTTTGGCCGAGAAAATCAACGATCAAACGATTGGCGTGAAAAATGCATTTCAAGCAGGCATATATCTTATTTGTATTTTGCTGCTGGAGTTTTAGTTATGACTTGTATCCCTCACGGTGATTGGGCCATCAATTGTATCCTGATCAACGAAACCACTGTGATGAATGATGATGCGATTCGTGGTTTGGAAATCTCGGAATCCGAATGGGTGCTAAAACCTATTGGTCAACGATTCAAAGTCGTTCAGTCGACTTCCAATTCTGCCGTCTTAGAATCAAAGGGCGAAACCTATTACGCTGATTTTCAAGTCAGCGGTGGAAGTCTTGTTCTGCAGATGTCTCGCCCGAATTTCAAAGAGAGAATTCGAATCGAAGCAGTTGCCGTAACTGCAGATGTTTTCGTCTAAGGTCTACGGTCAACCAAAAATCGTCGCGGTACTTTGACGCGTCAAAAAAAAGCGAATTGGCATACGGGATCTGATAAATGACAAACCAGTAACGCAAGTTACTGGTTTTTTTACGCGCCGTTGGTAGTCACTCGATTTATCGAGTTAGCCGTGCAGTGAAAATTGAAAACGATCGGCTGTATAAGTCGTGCTGGATCGGTTTGGTCGGAATTGAATTTGGATTCTTGCGCCACCGATGGCTGAACCGCATAAATGCGATTACTACAAACGGTGTAACAAAATGAAATACGCTTAAAAACGGCAAGGAAAATGCGCTAAGAAGCGGTGGTGGAAAATGCGCAAAAAAATTACAACGAGAAATGTGTTGAGAGACAATTCGAGACCGCGTTTGGAAAGCAAGTTTGGCCAGGACTTTCTGTTTCCAATTCGTGCACAGTTGTTCGCAGCGCAAACTCGACGAGTAAGATCAGGACGCGGTGCCGAGTAAGCGTTTTAGTCAGCTTCCTCGCAGGGTTTGCCAACTGTGCTCGGCGTCATCTGTAGAATGAAAATGCTGAACTTCGGCTGCGGGCACGACTTGAAACTTGGTCGACTCCTGGAGCCATTCTAAAAACTCAGACTGGCGGCCGATCGTGGTGAATTCGAATCCCATCAATGCTTGGCCTTCGGTTTGGCCTGTGTCCGTGTAGTTCATGTAGCAAACACTGGCCAATGAACTTGCAACACGCATGAAATCACGAAGTGCTCCCGGTCGGTTGGCGAACTCGATCACCGCGAAAAAGGGAAAACTAATCAGGTCCATGTTGAATGGGATCACGCGAAATTCTGATGCCGCTGACCCCGTGACTTCGTGATGCGGAGGGATACTTGAGTCTTGCAAGCATGATTCGAGTTGAGCAATCTCAGTGGCAGGAACTTCGATGCCAATCGTAGGAAACGCCTTCTCTTCTGCGACTTTTCCATATTGAAAATCAATGATGTTCATATTCGAGAGAAAGTTGTCCAACAAGTTCGAAAGCGCGCCAAACTGTTCGCCAATTTCAAACACGTAATAGCGAGTCTCCGGGCGGCGTGCCTGACCTCGACGCGCGATCTTGGGAAGCATCATGAAATCGACATTTGAGCCGGAGATGACGGTAAGCGGGCGGTCATCTGGTTTCAGATCAAAGTTCATCGCGGCGGCGACTCCAAGACCCGCTGAGGGTTCGACGATCATCCGTTTTTTTTGCCAGAGGAACTGAATCGCTTCGCAAACTTGGTCGTTGGTGACGGTGATGCAATTTTCTGGTTTGACAAGCTCTTTGCAAATCTGAAATGTCAACTCGCCCGGGCATGCGACTGCCGTTCCGTCACAGAAACGATCGAGCGATTCGAGCGTCGTTCGTTTTCCAGATCGAATCGACTGACCCATGCTGTCTTGATCAACCGCTTCAACAATAATCAATCGAGCGTTTGGGAACTTGTTCTTGATGACGGAGGTAACTCCGGCCGCCATTCCGCCTCCGCCGACTTCGAGGAATACATGGGTTGGCTCTTCGTTTAAAGCCTCAGCGATTTCGAGTCCAATCGTAGACTGCCCGGCAATCACGTCGAAATCATCATACGGCGGGATGATCGCGCCACCAGATTCCTTCGCAAATCGTACGGCCTCCGCGGAAGCTTGGTCAAACGAGTCGCCAAACAATCGAATCTCGACGAATTCCCCGCCAAACTCCGTCACTGATTCTTGTTTCAAGTGTGGCGTAGATCGGGGCATGAAAATCGTCGCCGAAATCTGCAGGCGTTTCGCCGTAATCGCAACGCCTTGGGCATGGTTGCCAGCCGATGCGGCCACCATGGTTCCGGTGAAACCTTGCTCGTGCATTTGCGCGATCTTGTTAAACGCGCCACGCCATTTGTAGCTGTGAACTTTTGAAAGGTCTTCGCGTTTGAGTTTAAGTTCAACTCCGTTATCCAGCGTCACCGAATCCAGCGGAGTCGGTTCGTCGAGTTGGTAAATCCGTTTCGCCGCAGATGCCGAAGCGGATTTCAGTCGTTGAAGAAGTTCGTTTTCGATTTCTTGTTCCTGAAGGTGACACGCAAAACGCGAGAGCAATATTGATCTGTGTCAAAGGTAGTGGACGAGGTTACGAGTCCTCTGCGTGCATCTACCCTTTCACGCTTATGAAGGATTCGTAACCTCGTCCACTACCATCAAAATTGAATTCGGATTTGATGGACGACTAGCTCGTTTGTTCTTGCTTCTCTTTCAACCAAGAGAATTGCTTTCGAAGTTCTTTGCCGCAGGCTTCGATTGGATGCGCAATGTCTTCTTCCATCATTCGCTTGAAGTTCGAAGCGCCAGCGGCAGATTCTTCTTGCCAGTTTTTCGCGAACGTTCCGTCTTGGATGTCTTTCAAAACGGCTTTCATGTTCTCGCGAGTTTCTGCGGTCACGATTCGTTTCCCGCTGACAAGATCGCCATAGGCTGCGGTGTCGCTAATGAATTCATGCATCCGAGCGATGCCGCCTTCGTAAATCAAGTCCACGATTAGTTTGACTTCGTGAAGGCATTCAAAGTAGGCGACTTCTGGTTGATAGCCGGCTTCGACTAATGTCTCCCAACCTGCTGTAATCAATTCGGTCAAGCCACCACAAAGCACGGCCTGCTCGCCAAACAAATCAGTCTCAGTTTCTTCAGGGAAAGTCGTCTCAATGATTCCAGCACGAGCGGCTCCCACTCCCCAGCCGTAAGCCAACGCGATTTCTTTTGCGTTACCGGTGGCGTCCTGATGGACGGCGACCAGACCAGGCACGCCACTTCCTTCTTCGTACTGACGACGGACCATTCCGCCGGGGCCTTTGGGGGCGATCATCACAACATTGTTTTCAGGTGCGACCGTGATCGCGCCATAGTGAATGCAGAACCCGTGCGAAAACAAAACGGTTGATCCCGGCTTCAAGTTGGGCTCGACGATGTCTTTGTAGACTTTGGGTTGGGCCATATCAGGGCACATCATGCAAACAACATCGGCTTGCTTGACAGCGTCTTCCATTGATAGCGGAGACCAGCCTTCGGAAACGGCTTGGCCCCAGCTTTTGCCGCCTTCGCGAAGTCCAACCACGATGTTGACTCCACTGTCACGAAGATTCATCGCCTGGCCGCGGCCTTGGCTGCCGTAGCCGATCATGGCCACGCAAAGATCATCAAGTGCACTCGTGTTAATGTCAGATTCAAAAAACATGGTCGTCATGGTCAGTTCCTGATTTCCGAAATGTCGGATCGTTCAATTAAGGTTGATCGAAAATTGATTTTGGAATCCTAAATTGAATTCTAAAATCTAACGTAAATAAAAAACGGCTCGCGTTGTCGCGAGCCGTTGAAGTCTTGTCGTTCCAACTCGCGTACGTTAGGTCGCAATCAGCAGGTCAATCGTTGAACCTGCGAGAAAATTAACGCGTACAAGGTTGGTGTTCGCGCGAAAGACCGGTAAAACAGATGATCCAGCGATCATTGAATTGCGGTACCGAATTGTGATGTTAGAACTCTTTCGCATGATGAACGGATTGTAAATGTCGGCGAGCCTAAGTCAATTCCAGTCGGTAAATCACGGGTCGACGACGGAGTTGTAAAAAAGGGAGATGCGGCAGATAGGCATCTGGTAATTCCCGTTGCGGCTTGATCGGTTCCTTAGTGGTTGAATTGGGGCAATCGAACCGTAATAAAAACGTTTAAGAAAATTTTGAGCAAAACTAGTCCACGAAAAAACATGAACGCAAATACAGATCAGAATGAGTCTCTTGACGTTAAGCAAAATGAAATTGGTTCGACCATTCGATTGCTCGGTGGATTACTCGGTAAGACGATCATCGCCCAAGAAGGCGAATCCGTTTTCTCAATGGAAGAAGAGATTCGCAAGTTGGCCAAGTCTTGGCGCACCGGAGATTCATCTGCAAAAGCTCGACTGGATGAACTCATTCCAACACTCGCCAACGATTTGCCATTAACCTCCGCGAATTTGAAGGCGTTCTCGACTTACTTTCAACTCGTCAACCTCGCCGAGGAACGTGAGCGCGTTCGCGTGTTGCGCAAACGAGCCCAAACGGCATTCCAATCTGGTGAGCCGATGGACGAGACGATCGACGAAGCCTTGGGCACCCTCAAGCGTGAAGGTGTGTCCGGTCAACAGTTGCAAGAGATTCTAGGCCAGATGGCGATCACGCCGGTTTTTACGGCGCACCCAACGGAGTCAAAGCGTCGAACGATTCGGCAGATTTTGAACAAGGTCTCCGCCCTGCTCCAACAAGTTCACTCGGCAGATTTGTTCGAGCATGAACGAGCGGAAATCGAAGAAATTTTGCACGACCATATTGTCTTGTTGTGGCAGTGTGACGAGA
>CAYMFZ010000093.1:8865-13287 GCA_964389585.1 uncultured Pirellulaceae bacterium
CCCTACCGTGATGGACGAAGTTCGCAACAGCGGATTGTACTTCTTCGAGAATACTCTTTTCGATCTGATCCCGCGCATCTACGAAGAACTTGAGAATGCGCTCCGAAAACACTACCCGGACACCAAGTTCGACGTTCCTTCACTTTTGACTTACGGCTCATGGATCGGTGGCGATCGCGATGGTAACCCCTACGTAACAACCAGTGTTACAGAAGAAACGCTGCGTGAGCATAAGACCATGGTGTTGGATTTCTACTGTCGCGAAGTCGGTTCAATGTACGCGATGCTGAGTCCGTCGATCACGCGCGCAAATTTTAGCCCGTTGTTCATGTCGAGTTTGGAAAAGGATAAACAACTCGTTCCCGAGGACGAATTTGAAGTCCTCGATCGTTTCGGTCAGGAACCTTATCGTCAAAAGTTGATTTTGATGTATCGACGGCTCAAGGCGACTGCGAAAGAGAACCTGCTTCCATGGGACAAATCGCGAGAGCCCAATCCGCGGGCGTATACTAACGCAGAGGAATTTATCAATGACCTGGGTTTGATTCGTGACAGTTTGTTGGCCAATAAAGGTGAACGCATTTATCGCGGAAAGTTTGCGCGACTAATTCGTGCGGCGCAAGTTTTTGGTTTTCACATGGCAACGCTCGATGTTCGCCAGCACGCACGGCACCACCAAGAAGCTGTGCGTGAGATTTTTGAACGAAACCAATCTGAAATTCGTTACGAGGAGGCGAGCGAAGAAGAGAGAATCAATGTGTTGATGAAAGAGATCAGTAATCCCAGACCATTTACTGGTGGACTCAAAGCGAATGGTGGATTCGGATTCAGCGATGAAACCAACGACTTACTAACTTTGTTTCGCCTGATTCGATCAGCTCAGGACAACATCGGGTCCGAGTCGATGCAGACTTACATTATCAGCATGACAACCGGCGTGAGTAATCTGCTAGAAGTTCTGTTGCTCGCACATGACGCTGAATTGGCTGGCCAAATTGATATCGTTCCGCTGTTTGAAACGGTTGATGACTTAAAGGCTGCTCCAAAGATCATGCAGGAGCTGTTTGATAATCCAGTTTATGCCGCACACCTGAAGCAACGAGGCGGCCAGCAACAAATCATGATCGGCTACAGCGACAGCAATAAAGATGGTGGATACCTTCGTGCGAATTGGATGCTGTTTACGGCTCAAAGACAACTCGCGGAAGTCTGTCAAAAAAATGATGTCTTATTAACTCTGTTCCACGGTCGAGGTGGTTCGCTTGGACGTGGTGGTGGCCCAGCCAATCGCGCAATTCTCGCTCAGCCAACGGAATCGGTACGGGGACGAATCCGAATTACCGAGCAAGGCGAAGTCGTTAGCTCGCGTTATAGCGAACCCGAAATTGCCCATCGTCATCTACAGCAGTTATGTCATGCGGTGCTTTGTTCGACTGGCAAGCGTCCGGTCGTCTCAAAGATTGAGCAGTGGGGCGAAGTGATGGATTCGCTGAGCCAGTCGGCTTACGAAAAATATCGCGGCCTTGTCGAACGTGACGACTTTTTGGCTTATTTCCAAACGGCTTCGCCAATCGACCAGATTGGCCAACTCAACATTGGCTCGCGACCCTCACATCGACGTGCAACACAAACCCTCGATGATTTGAGAGCGATTCCGTGGGTCTTTGCTTGGACTCAAACTCGAACAGACGTCCCGAGTTGGTACGGTGTGGGAACCGGTTTTGAAGCCTGGTTGGCTGATGGAGACAACGGTTCATCCCGCGAGGACCGATTGGCAACCCTCAAGGAGATGTATCAAAGTTGGCCCTTCTTTCGAACGCTGTTGAGCAATGTTCACTTGGGAATGGGGCGAGCTGACATGTCGATATCTGAGATGTATGCCGGGCTTGCTGGTTCCGATGGAGCAGCCGTTTTTCAAAATATTGCTGACGAGTTTGAGCTCAGCAAAAAGTTGGTTTTGGAAATCACGGGTACCGAAGAGCTGCTCGAAACGGAGCCATGGCTTCAACATAGTATCCGCGTCCGCAACCCCTACGTTGATCCGTTGAACTATATCCAAGTCGAGTTGTTGAAGTTGTTGAGGGCAAATCCTGAAGGTCCAGACAGTGACGCGATTCGGCACGCTTTGTTGCAGTCCGTAAACGGAATCGCTGCTGGATTACAAAATGTTGGTTGATGGCCAACATTGATCATAATTTTAAAATGTGTGAGCCGTTGTTGCCAGTTGCGATTTCTTGGGTTGGTTCGGTAGCAGTTCCAGCCGCGCGTATTAGTGACCAATTAGCGCATATTAGCGTTCAGTTTTCAGAACACTAATCTGCGCTAATCAAACGCTAAATTCTTGTTAGTTCGCCGTCGTTGATGTCATTGCGCATGTTTGGGCAATCAGCTGCACATTGAACGCGATTTTGGGAAGCCGATTCTGAAAACGCTTTTGATTTACGACCTAGCGTTAGTTTTCTCGAACCAGTCCATGACTTCTTGCGGAATCGTTGGTGGGCGAACGCGAAATTGAGCCAGCAGGCTTTCGCTAACTCCTTCTCGATACATCGCAAGATTCTTGAGTGCCGCCCGTTTCAAACATTCATCCAGTGGCTGGTTGGCCATCAAGCGATAGTATTTTTCGTTAGGGCTAGTGGCAGATGTTCCCACGTTGATGACGCGGTCACCCGGGGCAATTTCCCGCCAGGTGTAATCGGGTAGCGACATCGCTTTTTTGCTTGCCTCCAAAATTCGTTCGGGCGTTAATGACTGAAGCAAGTCAAAGCTTTCCGAGATGAAATAGGTCTTTTGGAATTCGCTGATCAGATAGTCCGTATTTGCCAATCGCATCAAATCAGCATCATCTGACGGATCGATTAGAATTCGGTTCGGCTCAGGACTTCCAACGCTGTAAACCGTTTCTCCGGGAGAAGACAGAATCCCAGCTCCGAAATCACGCACGTTTTGGTCCTCCATCACCAATCCGAATTCCACAGTGAACCAATAGATTCGCCCCGCATACATCAACAATTCGTCAGCGAGCGCTTTGATGCCCGCAATCGCATCGGCATCACCGCCCGCGTCAGCGATCTGTTGATCTCGTTCCGCGTAAATCAGATTTCGCGCTTCGCCATGATGCTTCATTACATCGGCAACGGCGGGAATCGTAAACGTCGCCACGTGACCAGCGACATCGTGACCAATATCGGGTTCTTCAAGATAATCCGTTCCGAGTGGACGCATGAAAGTCGTTACGGGAAAGAATCTTTTGCTATGGCAAGTGAAAAATAGTTCAGCCGGAATGATCTCGCTGACTGTGGCTAGCTGCCATTGTGTTTGCTGAAAAATTCTGGCGTTGAGAATGTAGAAGTCAGGGATGACGCCGCCACCGATTTCGAACAGTGCTTCACCCTCAAGGTACTCACGACAGGCAAATTTGTGTTTCGTTTTTTGTTGTTGCGCAACGAGGCACGCCCAGCTTAAGTGTTCTTCAAAAGTGTATTTCGAATAGTCTTGTTGGTTTGTGTAAGTCGAGAGATCAACCGTTTCGTCGCTAAATTCTCCAATGCTAAAGTGCTTTCCGGATCGCGCCGCATCGAGATAGTTTTGACGTTTTTCGGTCGGAATCGGGTAGGGAACATTTTCGTCGTTGAGAATGGATTCAAGTGTTGTCAATCGCTCGTCAAGCGAAAGCGGCTTAACTTCATCGAGATCGACGTTGTTGGCTTTGGCAATTGATCGGTAATTTGAATTGTCTGGCATGATTGAATCGCGATGTTATCTCGGTATCGAAACACTAACTCACGTTTGGTTGAGCTAGTTTCGTTTTTTGTTTCAATTGAATGATACCCGCGTCGCACGAAATCGGGTACTTGTTCTTGAATTCGCATGTTCGTTTTCCACATGATGATAGGGAGCGGATAGGAGAAGTTCACTTTGTGAAAAGTCGCAGTTCTAGATTTCGATCAGTCTGCATATTAAGCAACTGAATGTAGGGCGATTGTCCCAATTGTTCCTGAGCGATTTTGTAAAGTGATCAGGATCAGTTGAGACAACTGATCTACTCACCACGGAGAAACTCGCTCGCACCGTTCTCAATTAGCTTTTGGGCGACGGAAATACCGAGTTCGTTTGAAGATTCGAGTGAAGCAGTCTCCGTCGCCTCGATTCGATGCTTGCCATCGGTGCTTAAGACGACACCCGTCAGCGTCAGCTTGTTGCCGCTCACACTCGACGAAGCACCAACCGGCGAAAGGCATCCAGCGAAAAGCTTTCGCAGCATCGCACGTTCGGCCATTGCGCGGTGAAAGCTAAACGAGTCGTTGAGTTTTGAGACAATCGCTACGACTCGATCATCATCTGCTCGGGTTTCCAATCCCAAAGCCCCCTGCCCTATCGCCGGCCTCAGTTGGTCGGGAGTAAACGAATAAGAAATTATGT
>CAYMFZ010000094.1:0-13198 GCA_964389585.1 uncultured Pirellulaceae bacterium
TACTCTTACTCTTACTCTTACTCTTACTCTTACTCTTACTCTTACTCTTACTCAACTTTCAAATCTCACTGAGTTGGTCGATACAAGGCAACAACCCAAGCATCACCAATTAAAGCCCAGCAACAAAACCAATAACTAAGCTGGCAAAGACTGAGCATGTTCTTCTAAAAACTTGTGCAAATCTTCGCTGCTAACCTGACCGACATCCGTAAAACTCATACGCAATAAATCTACTTCATCGCGAGCTGTAATCGTCGGCGCATCTGCCAAATCGGCGACTCGATCCATTGAAATACTGTCCTTGGGGCCGGTCAGTTGCAACCAAACGGCGTCAGGCTTCTTCGTTTGAATGCTTGCCCATGGCTCCTTCTGCTGCGGCAGATAAACATGAACAACTTGCTTGTTGCCCCAAAGAAACTGACAGCCAGGGGCCGCTTTTTGAATCGCTTCATGCAAAGCCTCCAGTACATCTGGCTCCCATTTGATCTTTTTGCCCGGTGCGAAACCCTTCCGCATGAAATGCCATTTCTCGCCAAGTTTTGCCCAAGGCGTCTCTTTCTCGATCTCAACCTCTTTCGTTTTACTTTTACCTAAAAAGCTTTCAATCGCATCGTCCAAGAAACTCCAGAAGCCGGGAATGTCGATTTCACTGAGCGTATGAACTTTAATCTCGATTTCCTGCCAAGAGCCTTTGGCGTTGGTGAGCTTGACCCTCGGCGTGTTGCCATAGACCGGAACGTCTTCCATGTCATTGGGGCGAAGCAATGGAATCTGATCGACCAATTCATCTCGCTTGAACGTTCGAGGGCGAACGCGGAATTGCATTTTTAAAAACCAAGCGTCTCCAGTCAGCGTATGAAAGAACCAACCCGAATTCTTTTTCGTGCCGTTGATATCCACAACAGCTCGGTCATTCCAATCGGTTTCACTGAACCCTTCGTGTTGTTGAATGTAGTCGACAACCTTGCTCAGGATCTCGCCGTCCCATTTAACGGGTTCGCCACCACGACCTACGCGATCTTTGGTGTGCCACATCCGCCCATCGGCTTCCCAAGGCATTTTTGCGTTGGCACCGATGTCTTCGATGTCCATATCTCCTTTTTTCCAGCGGTCGTCCGTCGCAGGATCGTAGACCTTCCTTTTCTTGTAAGGATCTGATTCAAGGACCGGGGTGAGCGCTTCGCCCGTCCAACTGCGCGGCATCTTTGCATTGCTTTTGCCATTCTTGCCGGCAGCTTCAAGGGCTTCTTTCGCGTACTCAACGACTCGCTCAGGCGTCCCTTGAACAACGATCTGCCCGCCACCGGCACCCGCCTCTGGTCCAAGATCAATCACCCAGTCAGCCGCTTTGATCAAATCCAGGTTGTGCTCGATTAACACAACCGTGTTTCCAATGTCCACTAACCGCTGGATTACATCGAGAAGCTTTTGCAAGTCGTCAAAATGCAAACCGGTCGTGGGTTCATCAAGCAAGTACATCGTTCGCCCGGTGTCAGGCCGCGCCAATTCCGCCGAAAGCTTCACACGCTGAGCTTCTCCACCGGAAAGCGTCGGGGCGCTTTGGCCGAGCGTCAAATAGTCCAAGCCAACATCGCACAACGTTTGCAGGATACGGCGGATCTTGGGAATGTTGTGGAACAGCTTGACGGCTTCGGCGCAAGACATCTTCAACACGTCATCAATATTCTTGCCATCGTACTTCACTGCCAACGTTTCTTCGTTGTAACGACGCCCTTTACAGGCTTCACAGGGAACCCAAACGTCAGGCAAGAAATGCATTTCGATGCAGATGTGTCCATTGCCGAAGCATTCCTCACAGCGACCACCGGGAACATTGAAACTGAATCGACGCGCGGTGAACGCTCGGATCTTGGCATCAGGTAAATGCGAAAACAGATCGCGAATCGCATCGAAAGCACCCGTATAAGTCGCCGGATTGGACGAAGGTGAATTTCCAAGCGGGGTTTGGTCGACCCGAATGACTTTGTTGATGTTCTCGATTCCACGGATGCCTTTGTGGCCGCCTGGAGTTTGAGTCGAACGGTGAAGCCGTCTTGAAAGTGCCTTGAACAAAATGTCATTGATCAGTGAACTCTTGCCACAACCACTGGGGCCAGTCACCACCGTCAAAGTCTCCAGTGGAAATTTGACTTCGATATCTTTCAAGTTGTTATGACGAGCGCCAACCACGTCCAAAGATTGAGCGAGGTTGACCGTTCGGTTGGCCATCGTTTTTGGAACGGCTGATTTTTTCGTTGCCTTCTTGGTCGTTTTCTTCTTGGATTTCTTGGCAGGAATTTCCAACGTCAGGGCTGGGCGACGGTTGGAAGGAATCGGAATCGCTTTCTTACCGCTCAAATAAGGACCTGTGACCGAGCCTCTCTTCTTACCCAGCGTTTCAGGCGTACCTTTCGCGACGATCTCGCCACCGCCCGATCCTGCCTTGGGTCCGAAGTCACAAACGGCATCACTGTTTTCGATCACTTCACGATCGTGCTCAACAACGATCATTGTGTTGCCAAGATCACGCAGCCGATGAAGTGCTTTCAACAGTCGCGTGTTGTCGCGAGGGTGAAGTCCGATCGTCGGCTCGTCCAAGACATAAAGCACGCCACAGAGCCCACTGCCCAATTGGCTGGCCAGTCGGATTCGCTGGGCTTCTCCATTGGACAGCGACGCCGCCGTTCGATTCAGCGTCAAATACTCGAGGCCAACATCGTTCAAAAAGTCGACGCGGCCTACGATTTCTCGAACGAGCTCGCCCGCGATCTTCTTCTCGCGTTTGTCGAGTTTCCATTTCTTCAAAGTCTTCGACAATCCACCCAAAGGCATTCGGCAAATTCCATCGATCGTGACTTCGCGGAATCGAACCGCGGCTGAGTCGTCACGTAGTCGGCTTCCACCACAACTGCCACATTCGACTTCGCCGATCAACGATTGCATCCGTTGGCGAAGCTGCGCCGACAGTCGAGACGCTTCGTCCATCGTTGGATAGACGCCCTTGTATTGGAACGAGTAGAGAACTTTTCCTTCGGCATCCTTAACATCGAACCAGCGATCATCCGTTCCGTAAAACACCATTCGCCGATGGCGGGCTTCGAGTTGGTTAAACGGAACGTCGATCGGCAGACCTGTTCCGTCGGTCCACGCCTTCAGCATCAACTGCGAAAGCTTGGATTCCATGTGAGGCCAAAGCGAAATCGCGCCTTGCTTCAGAGAAAGCTCAGCATCGTTCATGATCAGCGCCGGATCCGCGCCGGTTTGCGTTCCAATCCCTTCACAATCCGTACACCACCCGAGTTGACTGTTAAACGAGAAGTTATGTGGCGTCAGCGTATCGAAACTTCGTCCGCAACATGAGCAAGACAGATGCTGACTGTGCTTAATCGTTTTCCAATGTTGCTCAGGAACATTCTCGGCAGGTTCGGCAATATTCAAAATGCCTTTGCCGATCGCCAAAGCCGACTCAACACTGTCCGCGATTCGAGAGCGCGATTTTTGCTGAATTGAAATGCGATCGACAACGATTTCGATGCTGTGTCGTGATCGACGGTTGAGCAACGGAACTTCGTCGATTCCGTAAGTCACATTGTCGACGCGAACTCGAATGAATCCGTTGGAACGAATTTCTTCCCACAACTGCTCGTAGGTTTGATTGGTGTCGAGTGAAATAGGTGCCATCAACAACAGCTTCGTGCCATCCGCATACTCAAGCAGCTTGTCAACGATGTCGTCGCTCGTTTGCGTTCCAATTGGCTCATCACAATCGGGGCAATAGGGCGTGCCCAATCTGGCCATCAGGATTCGCAAGTAATCGTAAACCTCGGTTACGGTTCCAACGGTACTTCGCGGAGTCGAGCCAAGATTCTTCTGTTCAATCGCGATGGCAGGCGAGAGCCCTTCGATCAATTCGACTTTGGGTTTCTCAAGCTGATTAACGAACTGCCGCGCATAAGAACTAAGGCTCTCAACGTATCGCCGTTGTCCTTCGGCGTAGATCGTGTCCATCGCAAGCGAACTCTTGCCGCTTCCGCTTGGTCCACAAAAGACAGTCATTTTGTCCCGCTCAATATCGATGTCGACAGAACGTAGACTGTGTTGCTCCGCGCCTCGAACTTTAATGATCGAAGCCTGTGTTGGCGTGTCGCTAGGTTTCTTTTTCGGCTTTTTAATAATCGGGCGTTCAGCCATCGCCTTTTTCAAAGCTCGACCCGTGTACGACTCTTCGCAATCGGCGACTTCTTCAGGCGTCCCAGCACAAACGACTCGTCCGCCGCCGGCACCACCTTCCGGGCCGATATCAATGATCCAGTCAGCCGTTTTGATGACGTCGAGATTGTGTTCAACCACGAGAACCGTGTTGCCCGCATCAACGAAGTTCTGAAGGACTTTCAGCAGCAAGGAAATGTCATGGAAATGCAAGCCGGTGGTTGGCTCGTCAAGCAGATACAGCGTCTTGCCTGTGCTCCGTTTGACCAACTCGCGAGCAAGCTTGATTCTTTGGGCTTCGCCTCCGGAAAGTGTTGGCGAAGGCTGACCAATCTTCAGGTAATCAAGTCCAACTGCATGCAGCGTTTCGAGCTTGGTCAAGACCTTGGGGATGTTGCTGAAAAACTTCATCGCCTCTTGAATGTCCATGTTCAAGACATCGGCGATCGACTTTTCACGAAACTTCACTTGAAGCGTTTCACGATTGAATCGTTGCCCTTCGCAAACCGGACACGTGACCCAAACATCTGCGAGGAAGTCCATTTCGAGCTTGTTGGATCCGTTGCCCTCGCACGCCTCGCAGCGACCGCCCTTAACGTTGAAGCTAAAACGACCGGGCGCGTAGCCGCGAGTTTTGGCTTCAGGAAGCTGCGTGTAGAGTTTGCGAATCTCATCGAACAGTTTGATGTAAGTTCCTGGATTGGAACGTGGCGTTCGGCCGATCGGCGATTGGTCAATCGCGATCATCTTGTCCATTTGCTCGAGGCCATCAAAGGAATCGAACTCGCCGGCCTCGGAGATTCCGCCGTTAAGGACTTCTCGTAATTCTTCCTTGACGATGTCATTGACGAGTGAACTCTTGCCGCTGCCGCTGACTCCGGTAACGCAAACGAACTTGCCGAGCGGAATGTCCACGTCGACATTCTTAAGATTGTTATGCCGCGCACCTTTGATACGGAATACGCGGTCGGCTTCGAATTGCCGTCGCGATTCGGGGATCGGAATTTCGAGATCGCCAGACAGATATCGCGCCGTCAGGCTGTCTTTCGATTTGATGATGTCTGCCGGATGGCCTTCGACGACGACTTCGCCTCCACGAACGCCCGGCCCCGGTCCAAAGTCAATCAGGTAATCGGCGGCGCGCATCGTGTCTTCATCGTGCTCAACGACAACGACCGTATTGCCAAGGTCGCGCAAATGCTGCAGCGTATCCACAAGCCGATCGTTGTCTCGCGGGTGAAGTCCAATCGATGGCTCGTCAAGAATATAAAGCACGCCAACAAGGCCGGCACCGATTTGTCCGGCGAGCCGAATCCGTTGGCTTTCACCGCCAGACAACGTCGGCGCCGTTCGATTAAGCATTAAGTAATCGAGTCCGACGTTGAGCAGGAACCCAAGTCGATTGCGGATTTCCTTGAGCGGTTCGGTCGCCACAAACTGGCGCGTGTCGTCGAGTACCAAACCCGAAAAGAACTCATGCGCGTCGGCAATCGACAGATCGCAAACGTCAGAGATCGACAGGCTGGGTTTATCTTTGAAAGTCTCGTTTGAAGTTTCGAGGCGGAAGTGACGTGCCTGTTGGTTCAGGCGATCACCTTCGCATTCGACGCAATCGACTTCTGCCATGAACTCTTCGAGTTTGCGAATTCTTGACGCGCCGGTTGTGTTTCGATATTTTTCATCCAACTCAGACACGACGCCCGCGAACTTGCCGCCGTACTTCATTGGTGAGCTGCCACCACGCCAAGTGTACGTGATATTTGTGTCGCCGGTCCCGTAGAGCCACATGTCTTGTTGCTCTTCGTTGAGGTCTTCCCAAGCGGTTTCGAGCAACGTACCTGCTTCAAGGCCTTGCTCTTTTTCAATGGTGTCGGCGACGCCTTGATAGATGTGCTTTTTCCAACGCCCAAGGTCTTTCCATTTGCCAAGCAAATCAAAGCAGCCTTGTTGGAAAGACTTTTGCGGATTGGCGACCAACAGCTCTCGTTCAAAAGTGAAGACTTCGCCCATGCCATCGCAGCCGGGACACATGCCTTGCGGACTGTTAAAGCTGAACATCTGCGGCGTGGGAGGCGAAAAGCTAATCGCGCAGGCGGCGCAGGCATACTGCGCGGAGTAAACTCGATCGCCTTCGACAGATTGAGCAGATTTGGCGCGAGATTTTTTCTTTGAAGATTGTTTAGATGCGGCGTCGGGATCCGAAGGAGCATCTTTTTTGTCTTCATCCAAAGCGATGATCAGCGTACCCTTTCCAATCTTCAACGCCGTTTCAACACTTTCGGCCAGTCGGGATCGGATACCCTCTTTTGCGGTCATTCGATCAATGACGACTTCGACATGATGGCGTTTGGAGCGATCGAGGTTGATCTCGGAGCTTAACGAAACGATTTCGCCATCGACGCGAGCGCGAACGTAGCCCTTTTTCAACAAGTCCGTGAATAGATCGCGGTGTTCGCCTTTTTGAGCGCGGACAACCGGCGCGAGAACCACGTACTTGGTTCCCGTTTTCATCTGCAAGATACTGCCGATGATTTGGTCGCGAGTCTGAGCCGAGATGGGCTGATCGCATTTCGGACAATAGCCTTGACCAACACGCGCAAATAGAACTCGGAGAAAGTCGTAGATCTCCGTGATGGTTCCGACCGTACTGCGCGGGTTGTTGCCGGAAGATTTTTGGGAGATCGAAATCGAAGGACTGAGACCTGAAATCAAGTCGACATCCGGTTTCGGCATTTGACCCAAAAACTGTCGCGCGAAACTTGAAAGGCTTTCAACGTAGCGACGTTGGCCTTCCGCGAAAACGGTATCAAACGCGAACGAGCTTTTGCCGCTGCCGCTGACGCCGGTTAAGCAAATAAGTTGGTTGCGAGGAAGAACAAGGTTGACGTCGCGAAGGTTGTGTTCGCGTGCGCCTTTGACGACGATATCCGAAACGGGCATATTTTATGACAACGATTGGGTCGGGTTTGGCGAAAATCGAACCACTCATTCTATGGCCAAGCTTCTGATTCCCCAACCGCTAACAACAGGTCTAAGCATTAAGTTTAAGCACTCGATTTTGCCGTTTGCTCTTGACAAATTGAATACATGTTTGACCGAATCGTAAGCAACTTTCGTCGCGTCGCGAGAGCAAGATCTCAACTGTGTATCAATCTCGACGTCGATGCCAACCCGACACTTTTTTACTGGAGTCAGTTCGACTTGCTTCGAAGAGGACTCGCGTGACTATTATAAAGACGGGATTCGTATCGAGGCAGGCAGCATGTGTTCGGTTTATTAGGGTACCACCGGTTAGACGTTTTCGTTTTGCAGTGGCATCGGCGTTTACGTAGGTGGAATCGCCGCGAATTGCGAGTTTTCATGAAAAACCGGTCGCTCAATCTTAGGCTCGACCTAGGTTTATGGTGTTCCCTATCGGAACGATGTCTTTGGCTTTTTTAAGTCAATGCAGCACTAGAATTTCACTGAACAAACCCCGATATCCGATCTCCAATGAAAAATAAACCCGGGTGGTTAGTAGTCATCCTGATTTCATCGGTTCAACTCGCTTTCTTCCTGATCGCGGTCATGTTGTTGTCCTCATGGTTCATGAACCAGACAGAGGAAACCGTCGGAAAACAAGCTTGCAACGACAACATTGCTTTGACACAGCAGATCGTCAGAGCAATTGAAACGTCAAACGTTCGAGATATTCGACAGGCAGGAACCGACTTGCAAAACCTGCAAGGAATTCTTGAGCAGATCAGCATTCCTAATGATGGATTTTCTTGCGTGATCAATGCAAGAACAGGTGAAGCACTTTGCCATAACGGCAGCGACCAGTCGATTTTTAATAACGGATTTGCGTCGGTCAATCTTCAACCATTGGCAACGACTTCTGAGCTTAAAATTCCACTACTCAAATCAATTT
Source organism: uncultured Pirellulaceae bacterium (assembly GCA_964389585.1). Taxonomy (GTDB): domain Bacteria; phylum Planctomycetota; class Planctomycetia; order Pirellulales; family Pirellulaceae; genus Mariniblastus. Next base: position 8,120 of record CAYMFZ010000094.1, read on the forward strand.
CCAGTCAACAAGGGCTTCGTCATGCTGATGGTCGGATTGAACTTGATGGGCAAGCCCATTTTGTAAGCGGCGAGTATCTTCCGCAACTCAATTCAATCTTGTTGATCGGACAGCCGACGAAAAAGTCACTTGCTGGAATCTCTGGACTTGTAACATATGCCAAGCGATTTGCTTTCGCGTTGACGCTGCTATTGGGACTTGTAGGTTTGTGTTTGATTGCCGTTGTTCTCAATCGAGCGTCAAATTCGGTTGACGACTTGAACGAAGGCCTTGAAAAACAGGTCTCGCAACGTGAACAAGAACTAGTCAAAACGCAAAACGCTGTGATCTTCGGATTGGCGAAACTCGCTGAATCTCGTGACAACGATACAGGTGAACACCTCGATCGAATTCGCAGCTACGTCATGATCTTGGCAGATGATTTGGCTCAAACCATACCTGAACTGGACGAGGAAGCCGTTCACAATCTTGCGTTGGCTTCATCGCTTCATGATATTGGCAAAGTCGGAATTCCCGATTCAATTTTGCTGAAGCCCGGTCGGCTTTCCAAAGAAGAACGCGAAGTCATGGAGCTCCACACTTTGATTGGTGGAGAATGCCTTGAAGCGATTCAGTCGCGGTTAGGCAACAACGTGTTTATGCACACGGCCAAACAAGTAGCGTACTATCATCACGAACGTTGGGATGGCAAAGGCTACCCACACGGATTATCTGAGAACGAAATTCCATTGGTTGCTCGAATCGTTGCGGTTGCAGATGTATATGACGCGCTCACATCGAAGCGTCCTTACAAGAACCCAATGAGTCATTTTGAAAGCAAGTCGATTATCATTGCTGGCTCGGGTACTCAATTCGATCCAGAAGTCGTCGCCGCGTTTACTCGACACGAAGACAAATTCGAATCGGTATCACGAACCCAGCAAGGGCTGACTGACGAGGATGTTCGAAGTGACTTTCACGTACTTTGTGAACGAGCTCAAAACTCGAAAGATTCAACGCCAGCTTCGTAGTTGCGTTTTTTAGTTCGTCTCCAATCGATAGTCGTTGATTTCTCCGAAATCATCATAACGCCAGCCACCCGTTGAACGCTCCGCGGTCTAAACGGTGTTCAAAGTAGCTCTTTATCGTTTTGGACAATAAGTTAGCCCATCTGCCCGACAAATATCGGTGATTGCATTTGCTTTCCAGTAAAGCTTGCAAAGTCGCCGATCACGGAAGAAAATTCATTGACCAGAACAGTCATGTCTTTTTTCGAGTCGGTTATGTTTGCCACAAACTCAAGGCGTTTCGCCGTTGTTGCCATACGCGCCTTGGTCATCCTTTTCGTTTCCGCGTTTGTCGATTGCGGACTCTTCAATACCAGTGCAATTGCTTTCGATGATTGGCCTCATTGGCGTGGTCCGAATTTTGACGCAAAGTCGACTGAAACTGGCTTGTTGAAAGAGTGGCCTGAGGGCGGTCCTACACAATTGTGGGTGAACAAGAATTCAGGATTGGGCTATTCCGGTTTCTCAATCGTTGGCGATCAATTGTTTACGATTGGAATGGAAGACAATCGTGAATTCGGTTTATGCCTTAACGCAAATACCGGCAAGGAAATTTGGCGAACGCCATTGAATGAGCTTCCCGGTGGTGGTCCGCGCGATGGTGGCTATTACCGACAATGGGGCGATGGACCACGCAGCACACCAACGGTCGACGGCGAATGCGTTTACCTTCTCGGCGCGGGCGGCCATCTGGCGTGTTTGAAAAAGAGCGATGGAAGTAAACTTTGGTCGGTTGAGCTGCAGGAGTTTGGGGGCGAGATTCCGACTTGGGGTTATTCCGAATCGCCGCTCGTTGATGGCAACAAATTGATTTGTACGCCAGGCGGAGATGTCGGCACGATTCTGGCTTTGAATAAATCGGACGGCAAGAAAGTTTGGCAAACCAAACCAATCAAACGAGTATTGGAATCGGATGGCTCGGAAACAAAAAGCGCATCACGCAACTACTCGTCCATCGTGCCAATCAACTGGAACAACCAGCGCCAATACATCCAGCTTACCGAACACGCGATCGTTAGCGTTCACCCCGAAAATGGAGACTTCATTTGGCAGTCAATGTGGCGTGGTAAGACGGCAGTCATCCCGTCCCCAATTTTTATCCCTGAGCGTGGCGAGGTCTACGCAACCAGCGGTTACAACGTTGGTTCGAAACTTCTCAAGATTAACGATGACAATTCAATCGAAGAGCGATGGTTTTCCAAGAGCATGCAAAACCATCATGGCGGAGTGATCCAAGTCGGAGACTACTTTTATGGTTCAAGTAAGCCAGTGTTTGTTTGCCAAAGTATTGAAGATGGATCGAAAAAATGGGCGACACGCAAGATTCCCAAGGGGGCTTTGGGATATGCCGACGGTTTGTTTTACCATTTAAGCGAACGAAGCGGAAAAGTCAGTCTGATCGAAGCGACTGAAAAATCCGTGGAACCAAAAGGTAGTTTTGTACCAAAACCAAAGTCGACTCGTCGAGCGAAAAAGGGATTGTATTGGACGCATCCCGTCGTTTCGAACGGCAAACTCTATTTGCGCGACCAAGAGATGATCTATTGCTATGACATCAAGTCGAAATAGTCTTCGCGACACCAAACTTTTCACGGTTAGCCGCGTGCTGAGCAAGTCTTGACGTACAAATTCGCATCCTATCCAATTTGCGGTTTGAGCTTGCCCAGTTTTCGAATGGCAAGATCAGCGACTCCTGAATTCGTGGATCAATTCCGTTAGCGACAAACTAGAAAACTCTAAGTCCGGATTTGGGATGTTTGGCGGCGTATTTACGCCGTGTACGCTGACCATCCTTGGCGTGATTATGTTCTTGCGTTTTGGCTACGTCTTGGGTCAAGCCGGAATTATCTACGCCGTGATCATTATCGCGGTCGCAAAACTAATCACGCTGTTAACGACGCTTTCCCTTTCCGCGATTGCCACCAACACAGAAGTCAAAGGCGGCGGCGCGTACTTCTTAATTAGTCGAAGTCTCGGTGCGGAGTTCGGTGGCGCGATTGGGTTAGTGTTTTTCCTTGCCCAAGCGATTTCCGTCGCGATGTATGCGATCGGTTTTTCGGAAGCCCTCGTTGCTTCAGTTCCAGGTGAGTTGTCAATCACGCTCGTCGCGACTGTCTGCAACGTGTTTGTTTTTTTCTGTGTCTTCATCGGGGCGGGCTGGACGATCCGGCTGCAGTATTTCATCTTGGCAATTCTGTTGGCTTCGCTGGTTTCGTTTTACCTTGGTGCCATTCCCGCATTTGATCCAGCGTTATTTCAGGCCAATTTGGGAAGCAGTTTCACTAACAATCAAACCCCCCTAACCATGTTTGCTTTGTTTTTTCCTGCGGTGACAGGGATCATGGCGGGTGCGAATATGTCGGGTGATTTGAAGGATCCCGCGCGAGCGATTCCTGAGGGAACTCTATGGTCGATCTTGTTTACTGGCTTGATTTATTTAAGTCTTGCCTTGTTGATGGGAGGCACTCGCACGTCAGAGGTGCTTGCCAATCTCGACAGTGAATCGTTGGTGATTGCAGACATTTCGATGGTGCCATTTTTGATTACCGCAGGCGTTTTTGCCGCGACTTTGTCTTCGGCACTTGGAAGCATGATGGGCGCTCCTAGAATTCTCCAAGCGTTTGCCAAGGACAACGTCTTTCCAGTCTTGCGTCCTTTCGAAGTTGGAGTCGGCGGTGCCAACGAGCCAAGACGAGCCACGATTTTGACGTTCTTGATTTCTCAAGCGGCGATTTTGCTGGTTTCCGATCTAAATTCGATTGCACCGTTGATCACGATGTTTTTCATGATCACCTACGGGCTTCTTAACCTCGCGACGTTCTACGAGGCGATCACCAAGAACCCAAGCTACCGTCCTCGATTCAAATACAGCCATTGGATTACGTCTTTGGCCGGCACCATTGGCTGCTTGGGCGTAATGTTCTTAATCAATTGGCGTTGGGCCAGCATTTCGATCGTTGGCATGTCGGGCTTGTACTTTTACATCAGTCAAAAAGAAGTCGAAACTCGTTGGGGCGATCTGCAGCGTGGATTGCTATTCGAGCGTACGAGAAAGAACTTGCTCAAGCTTGAGAAAGAACTTCACCATCCGAAGAACTGGCGCCCTATTATTCTCGCGCTCAGCGGAGCGTCTTGGGAGCGACCTCACCTTGCAGTTTATGGCCACTGGTTCACTGCTGGGCACGGAGTTTTAAGCCTCGGTTACGTTATCCAAGGCGATGTGGAGAATCGTCTTGAGCGGCTGGTCAATCAGGAACGGATTCTGCACAAGTTTATTCAAGATCAGAAATTGGAAGCCTTTCCTGCGGTTGTTGTTGCTCCAACAGTTCCGGCTGGGATGGAGTCGTTGGTTCAAACGCATGGGCTTGGCTCGCTTCGACCCAATACTGTTTTGCTGGGCTGGCCCAATGATCCAGATAAAGTTGCCGCTTTCTCAGCGACACTACGGAGTATTACATCGCTCGAACGAAGCGTCATCTCGGTTCGATTCAATGAGCCGGCTTTGGAGGCCGACTCGCGCACGGTTCCACTGGGAACAATCGACGTTTGGTGGCGCGGTCACCAGAATGGCGAGTTGATGTTGTTGCTGGTTCACTTATTGGCGCAAAACCAATCTTGGCGTTCTCGTCCAATCCGATTGTTGCGAACGATTGAAAACGAAGCCGGACGTGAAGAGGTTCTCAACCATCTTCAGACGTTGATTGAGAAGTCAAGAATTGTTGCAACGCCGCACGTTGTCGTGACCGAAAACGCGATGGCCGGAATTCAAATGACTTCTCGGTCGGCAGCCATCGTATTTATGGGTATGGCAGTCCCGAATGAAGACCAAGCCGATGAGTTTTTCGTTCGCATGAATGACTTGGCCGGCGATCTTCCGCGTGTTGTATTCGTTAAAAGCGCAGGTGGAATGTCGATTCACTCGTAGGCCTAGATTGGAAAACGATAAGCCATCTCATCAAGAGAATTGGCGATTCAAACATAGTGGCGTTTCACTCCGTGAAACAGCGCCAGACCTGAGGCGCAGCCAAGGTCA
>CAYMFZ010000095.1:0-6222 GCA_964389585.1 uncultured Pirellulaceae bacterium
CCAAAAGCGAGCGATAGTACTTAGGGTTGTCATTGAACAGATCGTAAAAAATGTCGTAAGCACCGTTGAGATCGCCGTTTCTCGCGAACATCAAAGTACCCTTGATTTGTTTCGCAAGCACATTGTCTTGCTCACGTTTCAAGCACTGATCTGCGTGCGCCATCGCCAAATTGATATTCCTGAGCGCCATCTCGGTTGTTTTGATGGGCGCGTTCATGTAGTAGCGCGCGAGCCACAAATGTCCGTCGACATATCCAGGTTCATCGAGCGGCGCTGTCAAATTCATCAAAGCAAGACAGCGGCTGAGGTCGCGATTTTCGTAGGACACTAACCCCAGCTTGTAGAGGTACTCAGCTTCTTCTGGATTGATGTCAATAAGCTTTTCAAGATAAATTTTCTCGCGACTTCGCCAGTTTTCCAACTCTTCGCGGCGCGGATCATCTTTGGCAATCGCCGCCTTTTGAGTGCCCGCGAGTTGAGTCGCTTGCTGCATTCGGACTTCGCGACGAAGCGTGTCGACTAGCTCCAACTTTTCCTTCGAGCTCTTTTCCAAATTCGCTTTGTAGCGATCCTCGAGCGTACCAGCCAAACCAAATTTGGCCCAAAGCAAAAAGATGACACCCAAACTCGAAAGCAGAATTGCGGGAATCCCAAGCAATAAAGCGCGACTCCGATCCGACTCTCCCCACAAAGACCCAACGAGTTCCGTTGGAGACGAAAGCAGTTCCATCGGAAGCGAAAAGAGACGGCGAATTTGAAAGAGAATGAAATTCATTGGCGGGGAAGCTGGTCCGTTCAGATGTTCAAAGCAAGATGATAGCAATTATCGACGTTACAAACTTGTCCAAATCGTTGAGAGCTGAGGAAGTTAACAAGGGAACAACTTGTTGCTGGCACTTTTTTGTTGGACAAATCGACTTCCTAGTTGTCCTGAGCCTGATAGTCGCTCCAGTCTAACTCATTTTGTCCTGAGTAACTACGAAAGCCGACTTTCGAAAGCAACTTGTCGCTTAATTCGTTCGCTTTTTCTATGTCAATTATTCGATTGACCGCCGTTTCGATTGTCACAAGCCATTTGCTTCCGCCAGGCACAAACGCTTTCCTAAATCACGCAGACTATCAATGGCGATGGGATTTTGAGTGCATTTGGAAAGACCAGAGCTTCCGGCATATCTACAAAAATCATCAGAATCGGCAAAAGTCCCCAACGGAGAAGGCCGAAAACAGGATTGGGCCTCGAATGTTCCTGCCCAAACATGACTCTAATTGCGTCGAATGACCCATGAATCACAACTTCAAGCTTAAACTTGTCGCCTTGATGGCAACTTTGTCTGGAACCGCTGTTGGGAGCTGCCAAGCCATGCAGGCTGATGCGAGCTCGCCTCACCCAGCTACCAACGGCATTGTTCGCCCTGCGGAACCTGCCTTCGATGGTGCGTTTGGAGCAGTCACTGCGGCTAAACCTTTGGCCGATTACGGATCCAATGGCGAATTGCCTCCAATCGTTTCACCCGGTTATGCCGCGGCGACGTCTGGTCAGCAAACGCAGATTGAGCTTCCGCCAATCGTAACGCCTGATCAAACCAAGACTGGCCAAGCACCTTTGCAGTTGCCGACCTCGCAACTGATGAATCAGCCTGCGAAAAAGTCTGGCATGCTTTCGCCTTTATCGCCTTTGAAGATGCCAGCCAAGAAACAGGTTGAGCAACCAGCGATGCCAATGGCGATGGCTCCGGCACCCGTCATTCAAGCTTCATCCGCTCCAGTGGCTGCAGATGGATCGAGCATTCAACAGGCACAGTGGGGCAAACCTCAAGCCGGATACTCGGCTGGTGGAGTTCCGATTTATCAGAAAGCCATGGCTGCTGGATACTCAGCTCCCCAAGAGCTTCCTCCAATCGTTCAAGGCGATGTTGTCGCCCCATCTGTCAATGTTCCTTCGATCGTTGACACACCGATGAACTCGGTTCCCATGCCACCAATCATCAGCGCTGACAGCCAGGTTGTCACGCCGATGAACACAATGGTTCCACCAGTCGCCATGCCAATGAATTCAGCTCCAATGATGAATTCAGCTCCAGCCATGGATCAGACTTACTTTTCCGCTCCTCCAATGGAAGCCCCAGTCATCAGCAGCGGCACATCAGGCTGCAACTCTTGTGGTGGCGGCGGTTGCACTGACTGTGGAGTTGCTTCGTCAGTCGGCGGATGCGAATCAGGATGCGGAAGCTGTGGACCGAACGGATGTTTCAGCGACGACATTGTCTCTGATCGCTTCGGTGCTTGTGGCTCGGTCTACTCTGCTCGACGCTACATGATTGCCGAAGTCTTGTACTTCAACCGCGATGATGGATTGGTTGCCAACTCAAACTTCGGAGCCTTAAATAGCTTTGATGGAGATTTGGGATGGCGATTCACAATCGGAAATCGTAGTGATGCAACACGAGGCCGCGAAGTCAGCTACTTTGGAACGACTGAACTGGAACAATCGGTCGATCGCTTCGACGCTGGAAATCGAATCAATTCTCGATTCGTCGCCTCTGACGGATTCGGTGCTGCAAACCTCTCATCATTCAACGGAGCGTTTGAGCAGTCAGAATCAAAAGACACTGAGATTCATAGTCTTGAATACAACAAAGTCCGCTGGGGCTGGGATGTTGTCAAGTCATTCGTCGGCTTGCGTTACATCTACGTCGAAGACAACTACCGCATGTTCAGTCGCTCAAACGTTTTAATTCCAGGTGGCGGCGGAGCTACACGAGTCCACGAAGGCTTGTACGAAATGAACGCTCATAACAACTTGTTTGGTCCTCATATCGGTGGCGAGTTGTTCTACGATGTTGGCTACCGCCTTTCATGGTCGCTTGCAAGTAAAGCCGGTGTCTACGCAAACTTCAACAAGCTGGACACACGACTTCGAAACGATGGAGCTAACTTCTTGAATGTGGAAGACGAGAACGGAACCGTTTCTGGCTCAATCGAATTGAACTTGATCGGCCACTACCAGCTTTCACAACAAGCACGTTTCCGATTCGGTTACAACGCTCTGTGGCTTGGCGAAGTCGCTTCTGTTTCAGACAACTTCTCACCTGTGATCTCGCCAACAACTGGCTCGGACGCAGGTGACTCGGACGCCATGTTCTTCCACGGTGTTTCTCTGGGACTTGAAATCTTCCGTTAAACCATCCGACCATCCGATACCGTTAACTCAATTCTGGTTAATCAAACGGTTAGAACTGAAAAACATCAAAGGCTGACGAGCAATCGTCAGCCTTTTTTCGTTTGTGCCTAAACCAGACTCAAAGTGTCCATCAACCTCCGCTCGGATCTCAGTTTCGTTTCAAATTTGACAAAGCTAATTTCTCGATTTTCGAATCTGAATCAGTAGTTTTTACTCGCTCTCAGTCCAAAAATCCTTAGACTAAGTTCCAATCACTTTTCAAATCAATTTCTGTCGCACAGTTCTTGAACTGGATCCCTGGGTATCACACAGATCGAAAGCGATTCCTCCAGACCTTCACCCTCTGGACTCTTGAAAATTGCTCGTATTCGGAATGAGTTCGAAGAGGCTTGGATAGCTGGCCAGTCGCCAGACATGTCCGACTTCGTCCGTCGAATTCAAGACGATCTTCAGCCTCATCTGCACAAGTCGTTGGCCGAAGTCGTTCTCAAATACCAAACGTTAAATGAAGATGCTCAGGGGCCCAAAGACGAGCTTTCGTTCTTCGAAAACAACGAAACCATTCTCGAAGAAGACTACGAAGGTGAAGACGACAGTCGGATGGAGTTCGTTCGTAAGTCTGGCGATCTCTTTCAACCAGCCAAAGGCGAAACGTTTGGCGATTACGAACTTTTAGAAGTCGTCGGTCGCGGCGGCATGGGTGTCGTCTTTCGAGCCCATCAGATTTCACTCGATCGAATCGTGGCGATAAAAATTTTGCCCGGTGGACGATTCGCAAGTTCAGCAGCCGTAGAGAGATTCCAACGTGAGGCGAACGCGGTGGCCGCGCTTGACCACAATAACATCGTCCCGATCTACAAGGTCGGTGAGCACAATGGTTCGCACTTCATTGAGATGAAATTGATTGAAGGCGAGTCGCTGGCGAAATGGATTCAGGACAATGGCCCCTACAATCCGAAAAAGGCTGGCTTGCTACTGAAAGAAGTTGCCCAGGCGATCGCGTTTGCCCATCAAGCTTCAATCATCCATCGTGATCTAAAACCAGGAAACATTCTGATTGACCGAACAGGCAAACCATGGGTCGTCGACTTTGGTTTAGCCAAACGACTTGATGACAACAAGAATGTCACGAGATCGGGATTGTTGCTCGGCACGCCGGCTTACCTCGCGCCCGAACAAGCTGATTCCGACAAACCGGAGGCAACCGAAGCAGTCGACGTCTATGGTTTAGGCGCAATTTTTTACACGGCGTTGACCGGTCACGCTCCGCATGCCGCTCACTCTTTCCTCGAAATCATCCGACAAGTCGTCCATGTCGAACCAGTCAAACCGCGCGACGTAAACCCGTCCGTGGCTGTTGATTTGGAAACGATTTGTCTCAAGTGCCTCGCGAAATCGCCATCGGACCGATATGCGTCAGCTCAAGACGTGGTTCTTGATTGCGATCGGTTCTTGAATGGCCGGCCGATTCACGCCAAACGAGCTTCGTTCTTGAAAGTCATTTGGAAATGGGCTCGCCGAAATTGGGTTTGGATTTTGGTATTCACAGCGCTTTCTTCCGCCTTGGTTACCGCTTGGATTGGTCGCGGACAAGCTCGTACCAATCTCCGATCTGCGAGAATATCTGAGGCGATTTCGATCGTTTCAACCGATAAAGTCGGGCGTCGATTTGAGGCGCTCGCTGCCATCAAAGAAGCCGCAGAAATCGAGCGATCGCTGGATCTGCGAGATTTAGGGATTGCCGCGATGGCCAACGTGGATCTCAAAATCGCCAAACTCTTAAAGGCTGATCGGGATTACTCTTGCGCATTCGATGGAACATTCGAACGCTATGCGACTTCCGACGCCTCTGGAAAAATTGAAATTCGCACGACCGCAAATAACACGCTCGTCTGCACGCTTCCGTCACAGAATCGAAGCCTTCAACGTCTTGAATTCAATTCGGATGGAAAATATCTGGCGGCGGCCTATCACAAACCAACGGACAACCCCAAAGAAGAAGAGCGGTTTCGAATTTGGAATGTCGAAACGCAAACAGAACTTAAGTCGATCCCTGAGCAAATTGTTGGTCACGCATGGGAATTCGATGATCAACGCGGACAAGTCATTGTTGCCGATCGCAAAGGCGTCATTAACTTTTTCGAACTATCCACCGATCAAAAACTTCGTGAGCTTCCACCTGGTACGTGGATGCGCAACATAGCGATCAGTCCCGATGGAAAACAGATCGCAATTTCTCGTGATGCACCATCGCGAGTTGAGGTCGTTGATTCAAGAACTGGCGAAGAGAAATTTGTGCTTCCTCACGACGACATCGTCAGAGCTGTTTCTTGGAAGCCTCGCTCATCGAACCCCAACGGCGATCCACAACTAGCAACCACCAGCGGTCGAAAAGTTAACCTCTGGCGTTTGACGAATAATCCTAAACTCTGGTCAAGCGAGTCGCACGATGTTAGCGCTGTTCGGCTCGCATTCAGCAAAAACGGTGAGTTCATCGCGAGCGCCGATTGGGAAGGCAAAGTCTGCCTGTGGCATTCAAGTGATGGCTCATTAATTCTCAACACGCCCGGTCAGCTTTGGGTTCGCTTTAGTGACGACGGAAGTAAATTTGCTGGCGCCGCCGTCAATGACAAAATTGGCTATTGGGATGTTGCGTATGCACCAGAAGCGAAATTGCTTTCAGGTAGCGAGGACAACGGACCGCAAAACGTCGACTTCAGCCGTTGCGGTCGTTTCTTTGCGACCTCTGGATTTACAGGAATCAAGATCTGGCTGACCAGCAATCCGATCGACCCAGTCTTAAACTTAACACACAGCCATCATGGCAATGTTCGATTTTCTGATTCAAATTTAATCGTCGCGACTTCGACCGATTTGAAGTCTTGGCCGTTAAAAATTGATGGCGACAATTTTGAATTGGGTTCTCCAATTGTGACTCCCATTGTCGATGCTGAAGGTTCACAAGGAATACAAATCGACATCGACAAAGAAGCGAACCTAGTCGCAATGATTAATTCGCAATCCGGCACCGCATCTGTCAC
>CAYMFZ010000095.1:6322-13152 GCA_964389585.1 uncultured Pirellulaceae bacterium
AAGAAGCGAACCTAGTCGCAATGATTAATTCGCAATCCGGCACCGCATCTGTCACCTCGATGGATGCCAATTCAACCGAAGCCAATTTAATTGAAGCCAACTTAACTGAAGCCATTCAATTCAATGACGAAGGCGGAATTGGAAGTATCGCCCTAAGCCCCAACGGCAAGTATCTCGCGACAGGAACCATCAACCAGCGACAAAGTACACGGTTATGGGATACGAAATCTGGTAAGCAAGTTAAAGCGTTTGAAACTGGTGACGCACACGTCAAATTTTCTCCTGACAATAAGCAATTAATCATTGGCTCAGAATCCGAATACAGATTCATTGACCTGGAAACCTTCGAAACCGTGCATTCAACGAAACGCGAATCCAGTTTGCGGGGCCCAATTGGTTGCTGCGAAAGAAACAACTGGGTGGCCGTTGTTGATTCGCACGATTCCATTTCACTGATTGACAGGATTACTGGATCCCGCATTGCCAGCCTTGCCAACCCGACTTCTGGCTCTGTTTGCGATTTGAATTTTTGTCCCAATGGTCGCTACCTTGCAGTTGCCACGGAAAGCCGAAAAGTCTTCGTTTGGGATCTAGCGCTGTTGCAAGTTGGACTGGCCGACTTAAAACTTGAGATGAAAACTGATTAGTGTTTCGACGCCTATTCCTACAGTCGCCAAAATCCAATGCCCCAAAGCCCGCTTCAAGTTCGTAAGTTCGACCACATCACGCTCATCGTTTCTGACCTCGAAGCAACGCGAAACTTTTACGTCAACGTGTTGGGGATGAGCGAACCTAAGCGTCCCAATTTCGACTTTCCAGGCGCGTGGTTCGAAATCGACGGAGTTCAGATTCATGCAACGGTCGAAAGCGAACTCGCAGGAAAAGCAGGTTGGGGTGATCGAAAAGTCATTAGCATTTCGCGCGGTCATCACTTCGCATTCGAAGTCGCCGACGTCGAGGCCGCTTTTGAATCGGTTAAGGAACTTGGAATTGAAGTCGGCGACGGACCAAAAGTTCGGCCTGATGGTGCGCATCAATTGTACATCTACGACCCCGATCGACATTTGGTAGAGCTTTTCTCAAACCCATAAAACTGGCGGCTCAGAACATTCGTTGTATCTGATGAATTCCGGGGCTACGCGAGTTCAAAACCTCGTTGGAATCAACTCTCTAATTGCCATTTCGAAATACAAAGCCCCGTTTAAACTTCCTTTGCGTAAACTTTCTAAACCGTTACGATATTTACATGAACGAAACAAAAGAATCAGAATCGAATACCGCGACGGAATCATCTCCAAAAGAGAATTCTGGCGACGAGAAAATTCTTAATCGGATCATTAAGCGGTTTGGCGGTCGGCATCTCATTTTCCGAACCGAATTGGGGTCGTGGCAGTTCTTTCGCAAACCCTATGCGTTGATCTCCCCGTTTCGCGGACCTATTTGGTTCTTCTATGGAATTGGGCAGATCTGGGTTACGCATAAAAAGTATCACGAGTTTGACGGTTGGATGTCACGTGTGCCTCGCCTCCCAGCTCCGAAAATTGTCAAACTGCTGGACATGCTCGAAGAAGAGTTGACTTCAATCACTCACTATTGCAATGAATCAGGAATCGAAGGCACGATTGTTGTCGAAGCCAAGGTCATCGAATTCCATTGGACGTTTGATTACAAGGTCGACAAAGAAACGGAAAAGAAAGACAAAACCGACTTTCTCGATGCCCCCTTTCAAAAACTTGTCGACAAGTATCTTGAAGCGAAAGCCACGCTGGAAGTTTAGGAGCCTGTCCCAAAACCAGCCCACTTTTGAACTCGATGTTCTCTCGTTCTCGGCCAACCCTTGCATCTTCGAGCGATGAGCCATCGCGATATTTGACGTTGAATCAGATCCAGTAGTAGTTGCGATAGAAAGTCATTGCTCCCTTCTCCCCGCAAATTCGGAAATGAGCAGATTACCACTTGATTTAACTCACTCCGAATTCGTGGGGAGAAGGGGGCCGATAATTTTGGGAAAGAGTGGTTAGCGATCTAAGTCCGCTAACAGATTCCTGATGGCGAACATTACTAAGCTCCCAAGTATTGTGTGTACAGCTTTCGCGCAACTGCAATCTCTTCGGTCCCGCCAATGATCGCTCGGCCATCGGCGAAAACCGTAATCACAAATTCGTCGACGTAAAATCGAAGCAAAAACGAATTGGATTCAACGCGCCCCAACGGCAGCAGACGAGTTTCCAAATCGCCCAACGAAACTGATTGACGTTCCGGGAAACTAAGCTGGACTGCGTTGCGCCCGCACAAAACCGCAGAGTGGCTTCCTCGCTCGCCACTCAGCCACTCGAAATTCTGTTGCTTACAAGTCGGACAATCAACTTTCTCTCGAAGCTTCGAAACGTCGAGCTGACGATTCTCGTTTTCCCACATTGAAAACACGTTAAGCTTGCGGCTGATGGCTGATTGATTTCCCGAAAGTATCTTCAGCGCTTCATTGGATTGAAACGAAGCAACGACGTTGATAATCGGTGCGAGAATTCCGAACGAATCGCAAGTGGGAGTCGTGCCAGGTGGAGGCGGGCCGTCGAGCATCAAACAATTGAGGCAGGCCGTCTCACCGGGGATAATCGTCATCGTTTGTCCATCAGCCCCAAGACAACCACCGTAAACCCAAGGGATGGAGTGCTTCACCGCGACATCGTTGATCAAAAATCGAATTTCGAAATTGTCTGAGCCATCGAGAATCAAGTCTACTTTTTCTGAGCCGTCGGATTCGAGAAACGATTCGATATTGGAATCGTCAACATCTGCAACGATTGGCTCAACATCAATCTCGGAATTGATCTGACGGAGCTTTTTGGCAGCCGCAATCGCCTTGGGAAGACCGCTTTCGACATCCGCTTCGTCGTAAAGAACCTGTCGTTGAAGGTTGCTCTTTTCTAAGAAATCACGATCAACAATTCGCAGCTTGCCAACACCTGCCCGAGCCAAAGTGTTTGCAATGACCGAGCCTAACGCGCCGCATCCGACTAACAAGACATGGGAATCCGCGATGGCTGCTTGGCCTGATTCCCCAATTGCCGGAAATCGAACCTGCCGCGCATAGCGAGAGTCGTCACGCAAATTGTCGCCGTCGTCAGCCATCTTTTTCAGTTCAGTAAATTTCTACTGCGTTCACACGTTCAATCCAAATACCGCTTCAGCCAACTTCCCGTGACCGAACTTTTGCACTCGATCACATCCTCGGGCGTGCCTGCCACAACAACCTTGCCGCCTTGATCCGCCGCCCCAGGTCCCAGGTCGATTACCCAATCCGCATTTTGAATCAACTGCAGATTATGTTCGACAACAATCAATGAATGGCCAACCGACAGCAGCGAATCAAAACAATCCAACAACCGTGTCACGTCACGCATGTGCAGTCCGATAGTCGGCTCGTCAAGAATAAACAAAGCCCGCTTTGATTTCGAGGCGTTGAGATAATGACCAAGCTTCAACCGCTGGGCTTCTCCCGAAGAAAGCGTCGTGGCAGGTTGGCCTAGTCGAATATAGTCCAAACCAACGTCGATGAGCGACTTAAGTTTCGCTTGAACCTTTGGTTGACCGCGAAAAAAAGAAAAGGCTTCGCGGACGGTCAGATTCAAAGCTTCCGCAATACTCTTACCTCGATATTTCACCGCGAGAATTTCATCGCGATAACGCGTTCCTCGACATTGGTCACAAACGATGTTGATGTCGGACATGAACTGCATGTCGATTGAAATTTGCCCCGCGCCTTCGCATTTGTCACACCGCCCGCCAGCAACATTAAAACTGAATTGCCCCATCTTGATGTTATGCGTTTTCGCATCCATCGTCTCGGCAAACGTCTTTCGAATATCGTCAAACGCCTTCACGTAGGTAACGGGATTGCTGCGGGCTGAACGACCAATCGGCGACTGATCCACCAACACAACTTCGTCAAACTGGCTTTCTCCATAGACGTCGCCAAAGGGCAGGGGAGGCTCGCACGTTTTTTCTTTTCGCTGACAAATCGACCCGTAAAGCGTTTGCTGGACCAGCGAACTTTTGCCCGCACCGCTGACGCCTGTTACCACACATAAACAACCAAGTGGAAACTCGACGTCGATGTTCTTCAAGTTGTGACCCGATGCATTCGTCAGTCGAAGTCTTCCGCGCGGCGTCCGGCGATTTTCCGCTTCGGTCACGAAACCACGACGTCCCGACAGAAATGCGCCCGTGACGCTTTCTTCGTCTTCCAACATCTCGTCGACAGTACCGTCAAAAACGACTTCGCCACCAGAAGATCCCGCTTCGGGACCGAACTCTACGACACGCTCCGCCGAGCAGATGATCTCTTCGCTGTGGTCAACGACGACGACTGTGTTTCCACGGTGGTGTAGTTTGGAAATCGAATGAGCAAGACGTTTTGTATCTTGGGCGTGCAATCCAACCGACGGCTCATCCAAAACGTACAACATGTTGACGAGCGTCGAACTCAAACACGAGGTCAAAGAAACCCGCTGTCCTTCACCCGCACTCAACGTTCGCATGGGACGACCGAGAGTCAGATAAGGCAAGCCGACTTCAATCAAATAGCCAAGTCTCGAATTGACTTGCTGCATTATTTGACGCGTCACTTCCTGTTCGGCATCAGTCAAAGAAAGATCTGCAAAAAACTTTGCGGCGTCTTCCATCTTAAGTGCCTCAATCTCAAACAGATTTTTCCCACCGACGCGAAAACAAAGCGCATCACCATTCAAGCGAGCACCTTGGCACGTTTCGCACAAGACAGATTGCTGCTTTGCTTTTTTGGACTTTTTTGAATCTGAGTCAGCATCCACGGATTCGGAAACGTACCCAAGCCCATCACACGCTTCGCAGGCTCCGTATTTATTACTGAAGCTAAAAAGTCGCGGTTCGGGAGTCGGAAACTTTCGATTGCACGACCCACATTTCAAAATTCGCGAATACGATTTCGCAAACCAAGCACGTTGATCGATTGAAACTTCTTTTGAACCGTCACCAACAGGTTGATCCAAAAAGACTTCGCAAACTCCATCCCCAAATTGAAAAGCGATCTCAACGGACTCTCTCACCCGAGCCAGGTCCGTACCCGACTTTAACCGGTCAACCACCACTCGCATTGAGGCATTGCCACCCATCGTGACACTCAAGTCAGGTGATGCCAAATCAATCGTCTTGGCTTCCGACGGGCTGACGTTCAAGATCGCACGCGAGAAACCGTTACGCTGGGCAGCGACCATGGCCGCTAGAATATCATCCGACTGATTCGCGGAAAATGCGATTTGATATCGCGCCCCTTCAGGCAGATCACTCAACTCTTGGGCAACCGATTGAGGGCTGTGTCGGACTACGGCGGAACCACAAGTCGAACAGACGACGCTCGCGATCTGGGCAAACATCAAACGCAGATGCTCCGTGATGTCGGTCGCCGTTCCAACGGTTGTTTTTTTGCCGACCTTGCCTCGAAACGCTTTGACTGCAATCGCTGGTGGAATCCCAACGATCGAATCGGCATTGGGTTTATCAAGCTGCGTGATGAACTGCCGGGTTTGAGGTGACAGGCTTTCGATATAGCGTCGTTGGCCTTCGGCATAAAGCGTATCAAACGCAAGACTGGATTTGCCGCTTCCACTCAAGCCGCAAAATGCAATCCATTGATCGTGCGGAATATCGAGATCGACTTCCTGAAGATTGTTGACACAAACGCCGCGAAGTTGGATTTGTTTTGACACTAGTTTTGATTTCACTATTTACGTTCAGCTTGCGTTTTCAAAACCAACGACAGAACGACCGAGAGAATTTCCAGCTAACATTTCCTGAAGCTCATTGCCAACCTGTTCCAAAGTTATTTCCTTTCTCAATTCTGACAAGTCCATCGCCCAGTCGTTGGCGATCTTATTCCACAAGTCCACTCGCGTTTGCCGCGAGATGTTGGCACTATCGATTCCACAAAGTGTCACGCCACGAAGAATGAATGGATAAACTGTCAAATCAAGTTCGTGTCCTCCAACCAAACCGCACGCAGTAACACACGAGGGAAGCTTGGCGGAACGCAAGATGGTCGCCAAAGTCTTGCCTCCAACGGAATCAACGGCGGCTGCCCAACGAGACTTTAGCAATGGCGAGTCAGTCTCATCGCAAACATCAGAACGACCGATGACTTGATGGGCACCGTGCCGCTTCAGCCAATCATGCTTCTCTGCTTTTCCGCTGACCGCGACGACTTCATAGCCGAGCTGGGCCAACAGTTTGACGGCAAAGATTCCAACTCCACCTGTCGCACCGGTCACGAGCACTTCCCCTGAATCGGGCGTCACACCATGCTTAATAATTTGCTCAACCGATTGAGCCGCGGTGAATCCGGCCGTGCCCCATGTCACCGCATCGATCGGCGAGAGTCCGTTAGGAACAGCAAAGACCCAATTGGCGGGAACCCTCACGATTCCCGCGAGCCCGCCATGGTGCGCTGTTCCGAATTCCGCCGCTGCGACAATCACGACATCGCCAATTTTCACTTCGGTTGATTCGGATTCAATGACTTCGCCGACGGCATCAACACCGGGAACTAGCGGCAGCTTCCTCGCGACGCCTCGATTTCCAATCGATGCCAAAGCGTCCTTATAATTAAGAGCGGAATGCGTCACGCGAACGACGACTTCACCAGCATCGAGTTCATCGTGACTCATTTGACGAATCACGCATTGCGTTTTTTGCTTGTCGCCTTCCGAAGTTGAATTCACGACGAAGGCGGGAAATGATTTAGGAGTAGACATCGTTATCCGCGTAACTTGTTTAAGATTCGAAGGCACTGGCGT
>CAYMFZ010000096.1:0-1980 GCA_964389585.1 uncultured Pirellulaceae bacterium
CAACTATGACGAGCAAATTTACGCTTGGTTCGATGCCAAGCTTAAAAACGACAACGGCCCAATCAAAATGCCTCGCGTCCAGTATTACACGATGGGCAAAAACAAATGGCAGACATCTGAAGTCTGGCCACCCGAAAATGCCGAACTGACATCGATGTACCTTTCAAGCGGCGGCAAAGCCAACTCTCGCAATGGAGACGGGACCTTGTCTCTGATGTCAGCGGGTGAAAACGAAACGCCAGACACATTTGCTTACGATCCGGCAAACCCTGTCCCGAGTCACGGCGGCAATGTTTGCTGCACAGGCGGCGCGATTGACGCCGGCTCGTTTGATCAAAGTGAAATGGAATTGCGCGACGACATTTTGGTCTATTCTACGGAACCACTTGAGCAAGGCATCGAGGTCAGTGGCTTTATCGAGTCGGTTCTCTATGTCTCTTCCAACGCCAAAGACACCGACTTTACGATCAAGCTAATTGACGTCCATCCTGATGGCAAAGCTTACAATCTGGACGAAACGATTCAGCGTGTTCGCTACCGAGACGGATATGACAAAGAGTCTTTCATGGAGAAAGACCAAGTCTACAAATTGGCCTTGTCGCCAATGTCGACTAGCAACTACTTCGACAAAGGCCATCGTGTTCGAATCGAAATCACCAGTAGTAACTTTCCGCGCTTTGTTCGAAATCTCAACACAGGCGGCAACAACGTGGCTGAGACCAATGGAGTAGTTGCTCGAAATTCGGTGCATCATTCCAACAAGTATCCGTCGTGCATTAAGCTGCCAATCGTTCGAGAAACTGAATAGATTTAGTTTAATGTTGTTCTAGTTATCAAACTGCTCGTGTATTTATCCCAATACTTTTTTGTAAGACCAATGAAGCTCACGACTTTGCTTATTCTGTTCGGTTTACTAATCACGCAATCTCAACATTCAAGCGGCCAAGAAATTCAGTTGAGCCCAGAAGGCCTCGCGAGGAAGTCCGCTCACGCGTTTCTGATCGGAGAATATTCGGAAGGCAAAAAGTCCAAGTTCAAAGGTAATGGTGCCGGTCAAATTCTGGACGAAATCGTTGTTTCGACCGAGCGTGTTGAGGTCAATGGTGATGTCGTTATTGATCTACCGCCAGGAACAGCACGCGTCGCGACCATGTTTCGGTATATCGTTTTGCGTGGTGAAGGTCTCGAAAATCTTGAGGGCCTGAGGCTGCTTCCGTACGCACCCAACTCGAACATGCCGGAGAGTACGCAAACGTCTAAACTGTTTCGGGTCAAAGTCGCGGCGATGCCGATTCCAAGTGAATCAATGCCGCCCGCAAAACTCAAGACAAAAACGAAGGCGGGAACCAAAGCCACGATCACTGAAATCGCCTTCAACTCTCAAAGTAAACTTTCGACTACATTCGACGACATTCCTTATCGAAACCTGGGAGCCGAATACCCGCGCGAAAAAGTCGACTTGAAAATCAATTTGGAGAAAGAGCTTTCCATTGCCGGACATATTGATCTGGAGCGTGAAAAATTCTGTAGATACTATGCTGCACCAGGAAACCTCGACGCCAGCTTTGAGAACTGGGCCAAGGAACGCAACTTTTTGCCGGGCCGTCAAATTTTCAAATTTCAACCTGCGTTAGTTGTCGGTTATTCCAAAAACCAGCCAAAACTTACGGAAAGCAAATCGAAACCAGGCGCGGCCGATCTTTCGTTTTTCGAAGAATACAAAAACCCAGGCCCCCGCAACACCATTGAGCCATTTCAAGACATCAAGTACGCGATGTGTTTCAACGACTATCCTGAATTCATGTCAGTCAAACAAGTCGGTCGCGGCACTCCGTTGATTGAACACTTCGATGATGCCGCCGAACTGCTGCGGAAAGCGCTCAACCAAATGGACCGCCAGGGGCCGGATGCCCAACCGAACCGGCGCTCGGCGATGCAAATGGATCTGGCGGAAGCTCTGGCCTATGCCCAGGACAAGAC
>CAYMFZ010000096.1:1990-8819 GCA_964389585.1 uncultured Pirellulaceae bacterium
TTGCCGACCAAATTAAAGACGGCGGAAGATCGGCGACCTACTGGGAAGTCAAAAACGAATCAACAATCAAATCAGAATGGGATTATCATTTTCAAAAAGACAAAGACTCGTGGGCGTTGATGGCGGACTTTCATAGCCGCGTAGCCAATGCGGTTCACAAATCTTCACCTGGAACGATGGTTGGCGGCCCCAGTTCTGCTTGGATGCAACTTCAGGTTGCCGATTTTGGGCTCTACCGAAACCAGCTCAAATTCATGGACTTGACCAAAGGCCGTGTCGATTTCTACTCGCATCACTTTTACGAAGATTTCGGTTCCATCGGTGCTTGGGAGCGTCGCGAAGGCAAGTACACCAACTACTTGCTTGGGCGGATGGAGGCGATTCTCAACATGATTCAGGCCCACATGCACGAGACGGAAAATGTCCGGCCTATTTTGATTACCGAATGTGGGTCGTTGCAACCAGGACGCGGGCCTAGCGATTATTGGTTGCGGCTGAGATCCTACAGCGCCTACATGCACAAGATGATGCAGCGACCCGATCAAATCGAATTGGGTGTTCCATTTGTGTTCTTAAGCATCCCTTGGAATCCAAAGAGTGGTGACACAGCATTTATTCCCAAAGAAGGCGAACGAAACAACGCTTCACTAGAAAAATGCGATTCAACTCCAGTCAAAAACTTCTTTGAGTTATGGAGAGATTTTGATGGAAGGCGGCTGCCGGTTTCGTTCAAACAAAAATGGTTAGACGTTACTGCCGTTCATCAGGAAAATCGAATCCAACTTGCAATGACCAACATGGGTGGTCGCCGTTTATCGGTCAACGTAGCAAGTTTGACTGGCGAGATTCCAATCAAATCTGTATCGCAAAAACGACTCTTCTATCTCGATAGGCTGGTCAAATTTGAAGACGACGTCGCTCATACGGACGCTACCAGCATCCCGATTGATGTTGAAGAGACTACGATTGTTACCATCGAATTGACCGAGCCTCTAGCGATTGCTGGCACGCTTGAGAAAAAGTCGCACTATGCGGCTGGAACCGCGATTAAGTCGGTAGCCGCTTCGAAAGACGGATTCGCAATTCGAGTCGACGACACAGGGTCGGTCCAATCTGCAAAACTCATCGTCGGTGTTCAACGCAAAGGCGGACTTGGCGGCCCCCTCTCAGGTACTTTCAATGGCAAGCCATTCAAGGTTAAAGCGGCGTGGGCAAGTGAATTCAATAACTTGTTCGCTTCGATCGACGTCAAGCTTCCAATCGACCTATTGGCTGCGGACAACACCTTGAAAATTGATCAGCGGGATGGACTGACGATCACTTCCGTTCATATTGAAACAGAAAAGTAAATTCGCAGGCATGTTGCCGTTAACGCAAAACGAAACCTAATCGTTCGTAGTAACCCGATTTATCAGGTTGGCCGTAACGCTCAAGTTTCAACAACCAATTCCGTCACCCGCGAATTATCCGCTAAACTTACAGGCCTTGGATTGAACCACTGAAATGGCTCAAACCGCATAAATGCGATTACTACGAACGGCGCTCCTCGATCATCATGAATGCAAATAAGCCGACGGATGCGGAAGCTGGCATAGCCGATGAAAAACAGGGCGATTCATTGCGAAGCAAGGACCCCTCTGCGAATAAAGCCGGACTTTGGGCAAGCTTGAATCACTTCGTTTTCTGGCCGCCGTTTTTGTTGCTGCTTGCTGCAATCATCCTGAATTTCATCGCTCCTGACAAAGTCGATGAAAATGACAAGAAAGTCGATGGTGCATTTTCAACATCGGTAAACGGTGCCAACGATTGGATTCTTGATAACTTTGGCTGGCTGTTTTCTTTGTGCGCTGTACTTGCCGTTACGCTTTGCATCGTGATTTGCTTTACCTGTTTTTGGAAGTCAGGTTTTGGCAACGTCAGGATAGGTGGCAAAGATGCCAAGCCATTGATGAGCATGTGGAATTGGTTTTCAATCACGATCTGCACCACGATTGCGATTGGCATTCTGTTTTGGTCCACGGCGGAACCGATCGACCATCTAACCAGCCCACCAGCTTTTGCCGGCGTGGAAGCCAACTCACATGACGCCGCCGTGTTTTCGCTTTCGACGATGTACTTACATTGGTCCTTCACGCCTTATGCACTTTATTGCGTGGCATCGCTAATGTTCGCATTCGCCTATTACAACATGCGTCAGCCGTTTTCGTTGGGCTCGACGTTGACGCCGCTGTTTGGGAGATGGGCGACGGGGAAGGGCGGTAATGTGATTGACGCAGTTTGTTTGTATGCACTCGTGGCAGGAATGGCGGCGGCACTCGGCGCGGGAATTTTGATGCTCAATGGTGGGATGCATGATCTGTGGGACGTTCCCAATAAGAACAAATGGGTGCTGGGCGGAATCACACTGGCGATTGTGGCAACGTTTATCGTTTCAAGTTCGACTGGGCTGATGAAGGGCATTCGAATCTTGTCGGACGTCAACACGCGACTGCTTTTATGTCTTGCGCTAGTGCCGCTCTTTTTTGGTCCAACGCTATTTATCTTTCAACTCGGTTGGGAAGCGAGCCTCGATTACGTCATCAATTTCGTTCCGCGCAATCTGATAGTGAGAGCATCTGATGCTGGTACGACACGGATTTTGGTGCCTGGCGAGTGGGGGAAAGACTGGACAGTTTTTTATTGGGCGGTTTGGATGGCGTGGGCACCGATCACAGCCTGCTTTCTCGGGCGAATTTCGTATGGACGAACCGTTAAAGAGTTCATGTTGGTGAACTTTATCTTTCCATCACTTTTCGGAATCGCTTGGATGACGATCTTCAGTGGGTCCGCACTTTTCTATCAGATGGAAGGCATCGCAAATCTGAGAAATGTAATCGATACCAAGGGCCACGAAGCCGTCTCGTTTGAAGTCTTCAAGCAATTCAGTTTCGCGACGGCACTAATCGTGTTTTACATGTTCAGCGCGTTCGTCTGTTTCGTGACGTCTTCAGATTCAAACATGTCCGCGATGGCGAGCATTTCATCAACGGGAATTTCGCCTGAAAATCCGGAAGGCAACAAATGGCTCAAGATCGTTTGGGGCGTCTCTGTCGGGCTCGTTTCCTGGATCATGATCTGTTTCGCAGGCGGAGTCGACGGCGTGAAGATGCTTTCCAACCTCGGAGGATTCCCCGCTGCTTTTTTGGAGCTGCTAATCATCGCAGCGCTTGTGAGAGTCGTCTTTTTTCATCGCTCTCTAAATCGAATTGATACCAAACCATAACCATAAAAAAAGCCGTCAACGCGAAATGCGTTGACGGCCTGTTAAGGTTTTAAATTTTGATCGGCAATCATTCTTGATTAGCCAACCATTTCCAACTCTTCAACTTGCTTGGCAAGTCGCTTTCGAGCAACGTGCAAACGTCGCTTGATCGTTCCCAAGGGAGCATCAAAGTCGTCTGCCATCTCGAGCAACGAGTGTCCTTCAACGTAGAAGGCAACCAAGGTATCTCGGTCCATTTCGCCGAGGCGATCCAAACCTTCCTTGACTTGATCCTTACGCTCGACCTCAAGAACATCGTCCAAAGGTGAACCAGAACCAATTACCGTTGCTTCAAGCATTTCAGGTTCAACTGAAATTGCAGGAGCTCGTCGCACAGCTCGGTTGATTGCCATTCGAACCGTGATCTGACGCAACCAGCCGATGAACGCTTCTGGCGTTCGCAACTGCTCGATCTTCAACATGGCTTGAACGAAAACGTCTTGGCACAATTCCTGTGCGTCAGCGTGATCGCGTAATCGTCGCATGGCGATCGCCATTACCGTTGGCTGAAATCGCTCGAACAACTCGCCGAAGGCTTCTCGGTCACCCGCTTGTGCAGCGCGAACGAGATCTCCAGTTTGAAGAACGTCAGGGTTTCGCAATTCGATTAAGTTTTTGTTTATAGCGTTCATAGGGTTCTCTTTTTTGCTTGAGCAGACGGAAAGATCCGAATGCGAAATCCTGTAAGTGCCAGAGCCCAAAACCTGAATCCAAAACTTGCGCGAAAAATTCATGCGCAAACGGACTGAGATTCTGTTTCCAGAAACCTGTTCAATTGAAAGTGCTAAATTTGCGTCCTTTCGGACGTCCCGCTGTTTGGGCGGTTAGCTCAGTCTTTGAAACAGTTGTTGCTGGATACTGACGACCATGCCGGGTTGTTCCACTGACGGTTCGGAACCTGGCAAATAGCCGTCTATCCGGTACGTCACTGGGGTCATATCCCGGAACAGTAAATCCGTTCCAGAACTCCCGCCTGATAGCGAGCCAGCACAAAGGTTGAGGCGCCAATGCTGCTGCGGTGCATCGTTCGCGCGCAACATCGATGTGGCTTTGGCAAAACGTGTGATGACGTTTGCAAACAAGCTATTGATGATATTGCTTCGCATTTCAATGCTCCCGCGTGCATGACACGCAAAAAAGAGACTGTAAAAAAGTTTGATCAGCCGAAATTGAGGTGGGTCGCGACAATGTCGCGGATTCCATTCGGACGGCAGATCTTATTGGGTTATCGGATCAAAAACAAGAAAGCCCTTGATCGACAACTTAATTATACCGCAAAAAGCGATACTTGTTGGATATTCCTAATCCATGCCCCTTTAGAGACAGTTTCCTGCTCAAGGTTCACGCGATTTCGAAATTAATTTAAAGATCCGAAAAACGCATGAAAAATGGGGCAATACCTAGTTTCATCGTGGAAATGTTGAAGGCTGTGCAGCTACTTGATAAATCGACCAAAAATTTTGAAGAACCAACTTGCACCTACCAACATGACCATCGGCAACATGGCTGTAATCACGGCGAAATGGCCGACCTCGTTCGCTTCGCCTTGGGCAGCTCGATAAAGATGCCCCATGCTCGCAGCCGAAGCGGCAAAAACCGCAGTCACCACCATGATCGACATGATCGAATATCGACCATGCGTCTTGGTAGTCTTGGGTTGTTCGGTCGAAGGGTTCATTTATTGGGTTGCCGATTTTACTTTGCTCATTTATTAGCACATATCGTGGCTTAGAAAGCTCACTCATTCAAGTCCGCCGCCGCTTTGAAATATTGCCATCTGACCCAGCGCCGTTCGTAACCCGATTTATCGGGTTGGCCGTGACAGAATGGCTTCCATCTGGCAAGTACTTGCCGAGCTTTCAGATTTGATCAAATTGACGTTTATTGGCAAATCGACCATGACCATACAAACGACCGCTGAAGCGGCTAAACCGCATAAATGCGATTACTACGAGGGGCGCGCGACTTCAGAGTTGAGTTTCGTGGAGCCTTGGTTTCATATTTTATTCTCGACCCAACGCTCGGCCGAGGAAATCGAACCCGCCTTCGCTAGCGAATTAGCCTTTAATCCCTCTGTAGAGCGATCAAGGTCATTCCATTTTACCCAATCCGAAGCGTGCTGATAAAAAGAGAAACAACAACCTCACCAAGTTTACTGAATTACTCAATTCTCCGCTTTGTAGTGACGATCTTGAACAACGGTCGCTTTTGCAGGAAGCAATGCGGCAGATTCTAGGGTTGAGATAGGTGTATCTATCAACCTGAACCTGATGAAGTGCTGAGTTCCCCGACTCTCCTTCATTGTGAAAAGTCCTTCAGCATGTGATTGCTTGTCGGACGCACCCAGTTTTCAGAAGGATTTGAAACAATGCGATCCATGTTAATAGCCACTGCAATGTGTGCTGCGGCCCTTACATTCTCCGGGTGTTCATTCACCATCAGCGGTCCCTGCACAACGCTTAGCCATCAGTCACGAGTCCAAGGTTGCGGATGCGACATGGGCGGCAGTTGCGATACTTGTAGCCCGAAGCAAATGCTGAATTCGTGGAAGGGCCAACCAGAATGTAGCGGCGTCAACTTCGGTGAAGGCGCTCCGTGCGGGATGGAAAATGTATCCATGCCATCCATGCCAAAAATGGGCGGTCGCGGATTGTTCGCACGAATGGCCTCAAAGGGCCAATCTGATTGCGGATGCGACACCGGAAGTTGCGACGGTGGATGCGGCTCACCAGTTGCTCCAGCGATGGACGATTGCGGATGTGGTGCATCAGCTTGTGATGGCGGATGCGGTGGAAGCACTGGAGTTCGTGGCCAAATGGGCATGAGCATTTTTGATCGCGGATCAAGCTGTGATGATGGAACTCAAATGGTTTCAACACAGGGCCGCGGTATCCGCGTACCTGGAAGTCGCCTCAAGGGTGCAGTTGGCAGTCACATGGGTGGCGGACAATTGCGTGGCCGAGTTGCTTCAGTTGGCTGTGGCAAATTTGGTTGCGGTCGCGATGGCAAGCTTTGCCTTGGCTGCAAAGCACGCGGCGGGCTGGGCCTTGGAAAGGGTGGACTTGGCGGTGGACTAGGCGGCAGTGGGTTCGGTTCACGTCCTTACGCTGGCGAAATCCCTCACACTCAGCAGCCTCCATACGGTGCTGGCGGTGGAGCTGGAATGGCTCCACAGTATGTGTATCCTTACTACACAACTCGCGGACCTCGTGACTTCTTGATGGCCAACCCGCCAACAATTGGCTACTAAACCGCCGATTCAATTTGATGCATTCCATTCAACGGCAATGTTTCAAATTGGACTGAAATCTGAAAACAATGGCGACTGGTCTTTTGGGCCAGTCGCTTTTTTTGTGCGTTTGATTGTCAACTTGCAAATCCCAGTCGAAAATAGATACGTTTCACGGAGGCCCAGCAACTTGATGAACTTTGTGGCTCTGCCATGTATCACACCTGAAGGGGGAAAATCATCTTTGGCGTCGCGCGTTCCATCACGGGGACCTCTGTGGCCGCTTGATTGTGCAGTAC
>CAYMFZ010000096.1:8829-13130 GCA_964389585.1 uncultured Pirellulaceae bacterium
AGCGAACCCAATTGGCATCACGTTCATTGGCGGAGCACGGAACGATTTGATGACTCAGGCTGGAAGCCTAAGACACCCCAGAGAACTCATCGCTTTCGATTTGCAATTGAACTACTTAGCTCCACGTAGCTTCATCATTTGCTGTTTAAGTGCTTCCGCTTCTTGAACGGCGTCTGACTTCAATTTCGACGCGTTGTCGACGACTTTTTTTGCATCAACCAACGTTTGTTGTGCCGCATCAACTGATGCTTGTTTCGCAGCAATTACTTCTTGCGAATCCTGATATTTTTGCTTAAGCGTTTTTAATTGAGCGATGAATGAAATATCACCAGTCCACTTCTGAACAAGCGTTGTTGCTTTTTGGACTTCTGCGTGAGCGGATGTTGCCGCCTGAGTTTCAGTTTTCAATCGCTCCGTCATGGAATCGAAGTCACCTTGCAGCTTGGTTACCTGGTCACCAACTGTTTTCATTTCGACCTTGATCGCCGACAACGTTTTGGAAACCTCATCCATCTGCGATTTCGATGTTTTCTTTTCTTGAACCGACTTTGAAACCAAACCATTAAGCTCTGCCAACCGACCTTCAATCTTTTTTGACTTGGCTTGCATCGACTCAAAAGTCGTTTTCAATTCCGGATCATTGGGAAGCGCCTTGAGCGCGACTTCTGCCTTGGATTGCAATTCAGCGATCAAAGGTTTCGCTTTGTTTTTTTCATCCAACTCAGTGCGCCATTGGGCATGCTGTGCTTGAGTCGAATCGAACTGCTGTTTCGCCGAATTAAACTGTTTTTCACTTTCAGCAAGTTTCGTTTGAATCTGCACCTGAGTCTGCTTTGCCGCCTCAAGTAATTTCCCCACTCCATCCAAAGCAGACTTTGTTGAGGCAACTTGCTGAGCCAAAGGTTGATGCTTATTAGTGGCCGCCGTCAAACTTGTTTGAGCCGAAGCCAATCGCTCTGCCAGCCGCGGCGGATTCGGTTTAAGATTTCCGACATGTGCCGCATCGGCCGCATTCCAAACTCGCAACTGGCCCGTCCAATCTGCCGCGAGCACACGATTCGTTTCATCACAATAAGAAACAGCCACCGCCATGTCCGCCAAACCAGCGAACTGCTTAATCATCTTGCCAGCCTGATCCCAAACCTTGGCGACCTTGTCTCGCCCACAACTCACAATATTTCCGTCACGCTGAAACTCCACCGACGTCACGCCGGCACCATGGGCAGCCCAAGACTTAACCTGAGAACCTTTTTTCATTTCCCAGACACGGAGCGTGGCGTCTTCGCTGGCTGAACAAACGATTTGGCTATCGGGACGCCAAGTAATTCCTGTGATGGCTTTTGTGTGGCCTTTCAAAGTGAACACCTCATTGCCCGAGTCGGCTTCCCAAACCTGCAAGCCGCCGTTGCGATCACCCGTTGCTAGATATTTTCCATCAGGACTAAACTCGAGCGCCGTCACCCAATCGGTGTGTTTCTTTATCTCGGCAACAACCGAACTATCTGACGACGCCAAGATTTTGACTAACTTTGAAGGGCCACCAATCGCCACAAGTGCATGGTTGGGACTGATGTCTGAGGCCAAGACTGATTCCAATTCGTCACCGACGCTGGTGACGCGCTCGCCCGTTATCACGTTGAACAAAACTGCTTTTCCACTGGCACCATCTCGTCCTCCACCAGCCAACAACAGTTGACCATTGCGGCTGAACCTGAGTGAATGGGCGACACCTTCTTCCATTGGCAGTACGCCAACCAACTCAAGTGACTGAGTGTTGAACAGCAAAATTTGCTTTGGCGTTGAGACCGCAGCGATGGGTGCCCAAGGCGAAGTTGCGATTGCCAACACGGAAGGCCGAACTGTTTTGATCACGGGTTCAATTGGCATTCGAAGCGGCAAAGGCATAACCTCTGGACGCTTGGAGGGATTGGCACTCATCGCCATGTCGAATTTTGGTTTGCCTTTTGCAGCCTTGCTGGACTTGCTTTCCAAAGCACCCAAGTCAATCCACTGGGCAATCTTCTGAATTTCCGCATCAGGAATCTTGGTCCCACTTGGTGGCATCTCGGGCGATTCTTCATGCGTGATCAGTTGGTGCAAAAAACTACCGGCCGAATCCTGTGGCTCGATAACCGTCCCGCTTCCTCCACCCTCCATCAAGTTTGTGTAACTCGTCACGTCCAAAGAGCCTTCGCGTTTTTGACCGTTGTGGCAGGAGGAACAACGCTGAACCAAAATCGGTTTGACGTGGTCGTCGTAAGTGATTTTCTCGGCTGGCTCTTGAGCATTCACAACACCCAAACCAACGAACCAACAGCCAAGCGATAAGAATACGGCTAAGCGTTTTCCATTTCGTTGAAGCGAAACTCGAGTTGTTTTTTTTTGTTGTTGCGACATGAACCTAAGAATATTCTGCTTCGTCTCGTTGATACTTTTTAATCAGTTTGTTTAGTGATTGAAAACAAACTCGCGTGAATTGAGAACCGCCCAAAAAACGTCTTCAAGCGCCTGCTTTTTGTTTTCTTGAGAATCAATTTCTTTCTTCAAAGCTAACCGCTCTGAATCCGTAGGCAATCTCGTTAGTGACCGTTGGTAAATTTCATCAAGGATCTGATCATGCGTTTTCTTTTCGCCAATCCATCGCTCAATCAGCTTGCCTTGCTTAATTTTTTGATTCACCGTCGTTCCGTTGAGCAAATGCAAAGCCTGAGAAAGACTTGGATCCATTTTAACTTCGCAGGAACAAACCGACTCACGTTTCGCTCGACCAAAAGTCGTTAAAAAGTAGTCAGACGTATTTCCATCAGCGATTTGCACGGCTCGAGCACCGAGCGGAAGGCCTTTAAACTTGTTTTTTGTTTCTGTGATCTGGCTAATCACGTCGAGTAAGACTTCGGCGCGAATCCGCCGCAACGTTGCATGCGAAAAATTCGTCAAATCAGATTCGTTCGTCTCGTTTGTCTTTGTGCTCAGTTGATAAGTCCTTGAGTTGCAAATATCACGAATAAGTTTCTTGAAGTCATAGTCGTACTCAATGAATTTGGTTCCCAGCTCATCAAGCAATTTCGGATTCACGGCAGGATTGCTAACACGAACATCATCGACTTCATCCACAATGCCTTTTCCGAAAAAGTGCGCCCAAACGATGTTCGAAAGGTTCTTTGCGAAATAAGGATTCTCTGGCGACGCGATCCATTCTGCCAACACCGCTCGCCGATCTTTTCCTTTTGTTTCTGGTTCAATTCCACCAAGAAACTTTGGCTTCATATTTTTCTTGGTGACGGGATGTTTTGTTTCGCCACCACCACGATTGAAAACGATTTGCTCACGCGGATCTTCTCCGGCCTTCCGAGCAACCTGTGCAAAGAAAGCAGCAAATCCGTAGTAGTCATCCATTGTCCAACGATCAAAAGGATGATTGTGGCACTGCGCACATTGAATCCGCATCCCAAGAAAAACCTGGGCAACGTTTTCTGAAACTTTCAGATTGTCTTGCACATTTTGATAATAGTTCGTCGCAGGAACCGTGAAGGTTCCGCCCTGGGAACCTAAAAGCTCCTGAACCATTTGATTGACTGGCACGTTGTTCGCAATTTTTGCCTTCAACCAATCGTAATAAAGCAACGTTGCTTTGTAGCTGACTTGTCTTGTTGAGCGAACTTGAAGAAGCTCCGACCACTTCATCACCCAGATTTCAACAAACTCTTTTCGCTCCAACATCTCTTCGATGTATTGGGCTCGCTTGTCGGGCGATTCACTGGCGACAAACTCCGCGACTCGACTAGGATCAGGCACGATTCCGCAAATATCAAGCGACGCTCTCCGGATAAATTCAGCGTCCGAACAAAGCTCCGAAGGTTGGATTCGGAGGTTTTGAAGCTTCTCATTGATTCGCGTGTCGATAAAGTTGTTCTCTGGCACGTCTTGCCATTGAAACTCAACATCCTTGGGAAGAACGATAAAATCAGCACCCACGGTATGCGTATCAAACCGACACATCACGAAAGCTTCACCACGCTTCTTCGCGGTGACAATTCCGTCCTGTGAGACCATGGCTGAATTGTCGTTGTTCGTCGAAAAATAGGCCAAAGAAGTAACATCACGATTCGTTCCGTCTTCGTATTTGGCACGCACCGTCAGTTTCTGCGTAGCTTCTGCTCCGTTGAGCACGGCTGATTTTGGATAGAGCTCAATTCCGACAACCTTTTGAACTTTACCAGTATCAAAAGCGGCTCCCGCCTCCAGCCAATTCAAAATCGTGTCGTAGTATTCAGTTCCCGGTTTGAACAGTTCTCCACCAC
>CAYMFZ010000097.1:0-1847 GCA_964389585.1 uncultured Pirellulaceae bacterium
CTCTTACTCTTACTCTTACTCGGAACAGTTGAGGACAACTGTTCTACACTCCTGTTCTACACTGCTGTTTTACCTGATCCCCTAAGGCAGTGGGATTTCCTTGAGGGTGACTTTGATTGGAACCTGCACAATGGCGGCTGGTGAAAGATAGTGAAGCGTCATCTCCTTGGGATCTTTTTCGAAGTAATACCGAATTTCAACCATGTTGTTTGTCTGCGTCACCCCTTCATAAGCAAGGGCTTCATGACGTTTTCCGGTTTTGTCTTCGAGATAGACTTGGTTGTTGTAGACCCAACTTTGATGAGACTCGAGCGCGTTGTTTTCTTCATCAAAGCTCAAGCCGACCGAGACACCAAAGAGATCTTCGTTCTTGTTGATACCGCCAAACGTCACGGTTGCTCCAGCTTTTGTTTGGCTGGCTCCATCTTTAAGTTTCCCAAGTTTTCGAAAGCGAAACTTTTCAGTTCGACCTGGAAGCACCGCATCGATAGTCAGCTCAAGCGTTTTAATGACTTCGATTTGACGATCGACAAGTGCGATTGGAATGGAGAAATCAAGATTCGAAACTTCAGGTTGAACCAGCCCTGAAAAAACCGCAACGTCGTTTTTGATTTCGACCTTCTGGTCAAACTCGTCAAGCGCTTTGATTTTTGCCGCTGGCATATCAATTGTGATTGGCATCACTCGCGGTTCCCATTGAACGAGCATATGAATATTGCAGTAATCTTGCGCAGGATTCGCCAAGTTTCGAGAAGCAGAAACCTGCGTTACGGAGACATCAAAAATGCCCGAAGCACAACGAGGCGCGTTGCTTGGTTGGTGCTTGAGCTCAGGAGGAACTGGCACGCCAGGATTCGCCGCTTTGAAATTGGCTTCTCGGGTCGGAGCTAGTTTCAGTTGCCCACGACCGCCTGCGTATGGATCAATGACCAAGCTTCCTTTTTCCATAATTTCATTCAACGCCTGCCAAAATCCAACTTTCTCAGACTCCAATTCGATCTCAAGATCCAAGAACACATCGGGAGTTTCTTCTGGCACATCGACATCGTTCTTGGTCTGACTTCGTAAGCTTTTTAAAGCCTCCTCGATCGTCATGGTTCCCTTCAGCGTGACATTCGATGCTTTCGTTACCGAGGCGACGGCGAGAGTTTCCAGAGCTTTTCGAATCTTATTCGTTCTCGTTACCGCGTCGGTCGGAGTCTTGTCGGTTGTTTCTTCAAGATAGTCGAGAACGCGGACGCCAAGTTCCAACAGCTCTTTTTCTGCCGCATCTCGTTTCGGTATTTCGGCGGCTTCGAGCTCACGTTGCAGAAACGCAACACGCTCAATGAGCTCCATATCGCTGAGATCTGCCTTTTGAATTTGAGGTTCTTCAGCGTCTTGTGGCTGAGGCTCATCAGCAGTTTGCTCTTTGGAATCTTGCTCGGGCACATCGGCGGATTCGGTCGTTTCGATTTTTTTGGCCGTGTTTTCTACCGGCTCTTGGGCCATCGCGGGTATCCCAGCAACGGACAACATCACAGCAAACAGACAGTATCGAGATAGAGATCGCATTTGAATTCCTCTTTAAATTTCTACGTTGATTCTAACGGTTCGACACGATCACGTCTAAAAATTTAAACAATTCAAATCACGAAAAGGCTCGCATTTTTGTTTCTGAGAGTGTTTTGTGACCTACGTTTTTGAAAGGCTTTTTTGTCGTTTTGACCCAAACCATGAGACGCCAGCTCGATGTTCTACTTCAATTCTTCAACGCTCGTTCGACTCGCTCCAGCTACTTGTATCGCGTTGCTGTTGTGTTTCTGTGCCTCGCTAGTTCAGGGGCAACAGTCCAAAATCAACTTGAC
>CAYMFZ010000097.1:1857-3262 GCA_964389585.1 uncultured Pirellulaceae bacterium
AATTCCGTATAAGAAAAAGGCTTACGTCGGACGACCGTTGGCTTGGGACGGCAAAGACATGATGTTGCTTCGACGCGATGGAAAAATCAGCATCCTGCCAGTCAAGTCAGAGCAAGATTACCAAGAAGTCAAGAAAGGGTTTGATCCTTACTCAGCAGAAGACATTCGCACGCGTCTTCAAAAAGAATTTGGCAGCCGGTATCAGGTTTCAAAGACTCAGAATTTTGTCGTCGTCCATCCGCCAGGCGACTTCAACGTTTGGGCGATGCCTTTTCAAGAACTCTACTCCCGCTTTCGAGTTTACTTTTCATCACGGGGATTTCAGTTGGAGCGCCCGGAGTTTCCGATGGTAGCGGTTGTGCTTAACACGCGCGGCGAGTTCGATCGGTTCCTAAAAGACTATCACGAATACGACAGTGAGATTTTGGGATACTATTCGCCTCGAAGCAATCGAATCATCACTTACGACCAAACCGGTGGCCGATCACGCAGCAAAGATTGGTTCTTCAACGCCGACACCATCATCCATGAAGCCACGCACCAAAGTGCTTTCAACACGGGTGTCCACAGCCGATTTGGCCCCGTGGTGCGTTGGGCGAGCGAGGGATTGGCCATGCTGTTCGAGGCTCCGGGAATCAACAACAGCATGTACCATTCAAGCCAAGCTGATCGAATTAATCGCGATCGGCTGCGCGAGCTCAAGGCGTTCTACAGAAAAGGCAAAGTCAAAGGGGCGATGTCAAAACTTGTACTCAGCAACGACCTTTTCCGATCAGATCCACACTTGGCCTACGCCGTTTCATGGGGCATGACGTTTTATTTGAGTCAGGCCATGCCGGCAAAATACCATCGTTACTTGCGCAACGATGGCGAGCGCAATGACTTTTCGAATTACACACGTAAACAACGCGCCCAGGACTTCGCCTCGGCATTCGGGAGCAATTTTTCAGTGCTTGAGGCGCGCATGGAGCGGTACTTTGACGAAATCAAGGTTCCAGCCAAGTAAGCCGTCTAAGGCAACGAAACATGCAACGAAATCCATTCGTTTGCCGCAAATCACTGACACAAATCGACCTAGATCAGTCCGTTTTTCAGTGCCCAAACCGCAGCTTGAGTCCGATCGTTGACGTCAAGTTTCCGTAGGATGTTCTGCACGTGTTCTTTCACCGTTTCGACGCTGATTCCCAACGACTTTCCGATTTCGCGATTGCTTAACCCCATAGCGACATGTCGCAAAACTTGGGATTCGCGATTGGTTAATGGACTGTCGACATTGTCGCTTGTCGTCCGACGCATCCGCGTCTTGGTGGTAACCAAAAGGCTTGATTCCGGCGTTGCAGCTCCAGCGGCCGCGTTTTTCACAGCGGCAATCAGCTTATCAACGCCGGAAGTCTTCAGAATAAAG
>CAYMFZ010000097.1:3272-8007 GCA_964389585.1 uncultured Pirellulaceae bacterium
TGGCAACCCAACGCGCTGGCGCGAGCGACATTCGTTGGATTTGAGTAACTGGTGAACACGACCACGCTGCACTCATGCCCTTCGACATTCAATTTTTCAAGCGTCTTAAGAGCATCGTGTCCGCCAAGACGAACTTCAGTCACAAGCACCGTAGGCTGGGCATTGGCTACTGATTCGACAATTTTGTCTGGCGAATCAACGTGGCCAACGACCTCCATCCCGGCGTCTCTTGCAACCTTGCATATCCCTTCGCGAACAATCGGATGATCATCCGCGACAAATATTTTCAAAGGCATTTTCTAATTTTTCGTTGTTAATCCTTTATTTTCAGCGTTCTTTGGACCCGTAAATTCGCATTTTCATCGTTACTACCCGGTGAAGTGATCCAACCAAGACGAGAGAACGTTGCTTAGGGAAAGAATCTAATCGGTCACAGTGATTTATTCAACAACAACCTGACAATCGGAAAAACTGATATTCCAACTCAAAATCGGCAAAACTCCCGAATTCGTCGCGCTCGCAGATCAACGGTGACCTAAATAAACAGAGCACGTTGTATTTATTCACCACCGTTGCGACCCAAAACGTGGGAACAATTTCCGCGTCAACGAACAATTTTTGACCACGACGATTTTGCCATGAAACCCAACACTCCAAAAAATTCACAGATCCTGCTTGTCGATGACGACCAACATCTACTCGAATCGATGGGGTCTTGGCTAAACGAGCAAGGATTCCAAGTCTCTTTGGCTTCGAACGCGGACCAAGCGAAAAAGATCCTTGGCGACAAAGCCATCGACTTAGCGCTTTTTGATCTTCGCCTCGGCTCAGAAGACGGCTTGACGCTTCTTGCCGATTGCAAAAAACATCACCCCAACGTCATCGTTCTCTTGATGACTGGCTACGCAACCGTTGATACAGGTATCGAGGCCATTCGAGCCGGAGCGTTTGATTTGTTGACCAAGCCGCTCATCGACGACGAGATTTTGCTCGCATTCGACCGGGCGCTTTCACAGCAAAAAGTCATCGAGGAAAACGAACAACTCAAAACGCAACTCGATAAACGGTTTGGTCGCGACAGCATCGTGGGTAACGACGCGAGAATGCAAAAGACTTTTGACATGGTCGACAACATCGCCGACACCAAGGCCACAGTCTTGATTACGGGCGAAAGCGGAACAGGAAAATCTTTGATCGCTCGAGCCATTCACCAACGTTCGAATCGTCGCAAGGCTCCGTTCGTCGAAGTTGCCTGTGGTGCACTCCCTGAGAACTTGCTTGAAAGCGAGTTGTTCGGTCACGTCGCTGGTTCGTTCACGGGAGCGACTGGAAACAAAGTCGGTAAGTTCAAACAAGCCGATGGCGGAACGATTTTCCTTGATGAGATCGGAACGGCTTCTCCGGGACTCCAAGTCAAACTGCTTCGTGTTCTGCAGGAGCTTGAATTCGAACAAGTTGGTGGTACGGAAACATTTAAGGTCAACACCCGAATCATTTTGGCGACCAACGAAGATCTCTCTCAAGCCGTTGCCGAAGGTCGATTTCGACAAGATCTTTACTATCGCGTGAATGTGATCAACATCGAGTTGCCTGCGTTGCGTGAGCGAACTTCAGACATCCCAACGCTGGCCAAGCACTTTCTTGCGAAAGTCTGCGAAGAAGAGAATAAGACGATCGAGGGTTTTGACGCCGCATCTATCCAAGCCTTGCAGCAGTATGGCTGGCCTGGAAATGTTCGCGAGTTACAGAACATCGTCGAACGAGCTTGCTTGCTCGGAAACGGTCCGATGCTGGGCATGCAGGATTTGCCTTCGCATATCAACGCTTGCACTCCAAACACAATGACGATTGCTCCCACCGGTCAGCGGCAAACTTTAAAGGAGGCGTTGGAAGGTCCTGAGCGACAGATCATTTTACAGTGTCTTCGTGAGAACAACTGGAACCGAAACGAAACGGCCGAGCAGTTGGGCGTAAATCGCACGACGCTATACAAGAAGATGAAAAAGCTTGGGCTTGAGAATCCGAAGCTTGTTTCGAACGAATGGTAGAATTCAGTGTAGAACAGTTGTCCTCAATTGTTCCTGATTACCCCGTTTCAGATTGCTCTTCCAGATTGCCGGATCACTCCCGCAGCGACAACCTGATTCTGACCGAGAGGTGATCGAGCAACTGCTGAACGTGAATGGGCTCATTGCTAATGGGCTCATCGTCAACGTTGCCAAGAGTTTCAATGCCAAGAGCAACGTTTTCTAAAGCGGACTGACTCGTTGCTGCGGAACGGTTGGGACAACCGTTCTACACTGCTTGATGCCCTGTGAGCACTTCATCGGCTTTCTCGATGACGACGTCGACTAGCGAATTTTCAGTTACATCAGCAACCGCGCCGACTTGGATCGAGTTATTCAACTCAGCTCTAATTGGTGCATAACGACATGATGTACCAGACGCCGTTCCGTCATCGTGGACTTTCTCCACTAGCAACTGCAACCGCTCACCAACCAGCGTTTCGAAATACGCTTTCTTCAAGGTGGTTTCCAATTCCATCACGATTTTGCCACGCTCGGATTTGACCGACTTGGGAATTTGATCCGTCATATCTGCCGCAGGCGTTCCTCGTCGAGGACTGAACGGAAACATATGAATCTTTGAAAACCCAATCTGTCGACACGCATCGAGCGTATCCTCAAAATCTGCGTCCGTTTCGCCCGGAAATCCAACAATCACATCGGTTGTGAATGCGGGGAGATGAAGCTCACTCTTGACCAATTCACAGCGATCAATGATGTGCCGCCGCGTCCAACGACGCTTCATTCCACGAAGAATCCGATCGCTGCCGCTTTGAAGGCAAACATGCAAGTGCGGACAGACTTGTGATCGAAACTCCTTCATTACGTCGATCAGCTCGCGAGTGACTTCAGTGGCTTCGATGCTGGAAAGTCGAACGCGGACATCGGGTGAGAGTTCGCAAATTGCCCGAACAAGATGTGACAACCGCGTCCAATCTGTTTTCGGTTTGCCTTTGTTAAAATCAACGCCGTAATGGCCGAGGTGAATCCCAGTCAAAATGACTTCGCGAAAACCTCGGTCGATTAAAACGCGAACTTCGTCCAAGACTTCCTGCATCGGACGGCTGTACATCTCGGGCCGAACCGTCGGGATAATGCAGTAGCTACAACGCAACAAGCATCCGTCCTGAACCTTGACATAGGCGCGGTGACGATTGTTGAGCCCAGTGATGCCATTGGGAATATCGACAACACCAAATCTACCCAGCAGATCAGGTAACTCACGTTTGTCAGTGACGACTTCTGCGACGCCAGGAAGTTTCGCAACGGCTTCAGGCTCGCGCGTGGCGTAGCAACCCATGACAACAATTCTTGCGTCGGGATTGTCACGATTCATGCGCCGGATGATTTGGCGACTTTTGGAATCGCCTTCGCCGGTAATCGTGCAAGTATTGACGATACAGAGATCGGCATCTTGATCTTTATCGGCGTCCGAAAATCCGGCGCTCAACAAGCCTTCGCGGACGAATTGGGTTTCATACTGATTGACTTTGCAGCCAAGCGTTACTGTTTTGAGCTTTGCGGACAAGATCGTCTCGAAGGGCGTCGGTTTTGAATTTCAAACCGATTATTGGACACTATTAAGCGAATAGTGCAACGCGAAATGAATAGTGTAGAACAGTTGTCCCAACTGTTTGTGGTCAAACGAATCTGGTCAAACGAATCTGGTCAAGCGAATTCTGATCAAACAATTAGATTCGGGCCTTGGTAGCGATCGAACGAAATCAGTGACTATCCCAGTGGCGGAACAGTTGAGGACAACTGTTCTACAATGGCTGTTCTACAACGCTACTCGCCGGGGGCTGGCTCAATTGACGCAGACATTGAACCTTTACAGCGTTCGATTAGGAAGTCTTTGCCGAAACTATGAATCTGCTCGACCTTTAGTTCGGCGTGCTCGCGGGTGGTCGTGAGGCAGATACTCCTACCGGCGGCATCCACGTTTTTGGCGATGGCGAAGCCTTTTGTGAAAGTGTGGCCAAAGATCTGCCGCATCATCAAGATCACGTATTCGTAAGAATGATCGTCATCGTCCCAAAGCACCACGTTGTATCGCGGCTGACGCTTGGGCTTATTTTCCTTCTTCGATCGCCGTACGACGATGGGTTCGGCAGTTGCTGTCGCTGATCCCTGTTCAGACATTTGATCTATCTCTAATTCTCGGACACCATTCCAATTCGAATCACGACCACTCCGGTCGGGCCATAATTTGACTGATATTCGATTTGGGTTCAAGTAAATAATTTTGAAAATTCGTAGTCGTTCGCCAATCTGACCGTTCAAACGGCTCTCAATTTATTGGTTCGAGGAATTTACGAAGCGGGTTACCGTCGGGTTCAAGCGGACGTGAATTTGCCCTTTAAAATCCCGATTCAAATCCTGGCTTCACCAGTCGTGGCCCGTTTTCGGAACCAACGTTATATTAGTAAGCCAATCTTAGTTTAGTTGCTCGCTTGGGCCAGCTTGAGCCAGCAATTCGTTATTTTGACGTTGTTTTCGACGCAGTTCGCGATAGCACACGATCGGACATTTTGGCTGCAGCCAACGCGCAAGCCCACTTTTTGCAACAGGATCAGACATGTCAGAATTTGACACGTATTTAGACGCAAACCATGACCGATTTGAATCCGATCTATTCGAGTGGTTGCGAATGCCCAGCATCGGAACAG
>CAYMFZ010000097.1:8017-13030 GCA_964389585.1 uncultured Pirellulaceae bacterium
ACGATAAAGAGGTTCAGCAAACCGCCGACTGGTTGGCCGATAAATTCCGTGACATCGGACTGAAAACCGAAATGATCGAAACATGCGGTCACCCTTTGGTCTACGCCGAATCGCCAAAGGTCGAAGGTGCACCAACCGTTCTGGTCTACGGCCACTACGATGTGCAGCCGCCAGATCCGTTGGACTTATGGGAGACGCCTCCGTTCGAGCCTTCGGTACGCAACGGAAATGTTTACGCCCGAGGCGCAACTGACGACAAAGGCCAGATGATCACTCACGTATTTGGCGTGGAGACTTATTTGAAAACGCGTGGGGACTTGCCTGTCCAAGTCAAATTCCTGATCGAAGGCGAAGAAGAATCAGGCGGGGCGGGGCTGGCTGCATTTTTAGCTGGCGAGTACGACAAAGATGTTCCCGTCACCGAAAAGATCAGCGCCGACATTGCGGTGATCAGCGACTGCTCGCAGTACGGACCGGAACAGCCCGCGATCACTTACGGCCTCAAAGGAATCACTTATTTTCAGTTGAACTTGTCCGGTCCCAATCGCGACTTACACTCCGGCGGATTCGGCGGAACGGTGACCAACCCCGCCAACGCACTTTGTAAAATGATGGCAGCCCTCATCAACGATGACGGCCAAGTGCAGATTCCCGGCTTTTACGATGACGTTCAAGAACTATCGGAGCGTGAGCGCGAACAATTTGCTTCGCTTGGTTTCTCTGAAGAGGAGTACAAAGAGGAACTTGGTCTCAAGGATGTGGCTGGCGAAAAAGGATACACCACACTTGAAAGACGTTGGGCTCGGCCGACGTTTGACATCAACGGGTTATGGAGCGGCTATCAGGGCGAAGGAGCCAAAACTGTCTTGCCGGCCAAGGCAGGTGCGAAATTTAGTTGCCGTTTGGTGCCTGCTCAAGATCCGAAAAAGATTCAGGCCAGCGTGAAAACGATGCTTGAAGATCTGTGCCCTCCGGGAATCGAAATGGAATTGATCGCTCACCATGGCGCGCCAGGTTTTGTGTTGTCGCTGGACAGCCCTTACATGGAAGCCGCGGCCCGCGCGATCGAACAGGGATTCGGAACCAAGCCCGTCGTTGTTCGATCAGGCGGAAGCATCCCTGTCGTCAACTCTTTCACCGCGATGTTGGGAATTGACACTTTGCTGTTGGGATGGGGTCAGGATGATGACAATCTCCACAGTCCCAACGAGAAATTTTCCTTGAAAGACTTTCACCGCGGCATCAAATCAAGCTGTTGTCTTTGGGACGAAATCGCCAAGATAGAAGTTTGATTTCAATGCGGAATTGGGAATGCGGAGTGCGGAATAAGAAGTTCAAATTATTCCGCCCTCCGCCCTCCGCCCTCCGAATTCCGCATTTGAACCATCAATTGAATCCACTAAACCAAGAACCAACCCAACTCACCATTCGTCCCCATGCTTGACCGTAAATTTATTGTAGAAAATGCCGACGCAGTAAAAACGAACTGCGCCAATCGAAATATCAAAGTCGACGTTGATCGGTTAGTCGAAATCGAAACCGCTCGTCGCACAAAGGCGATCGAAGTCCAAGACCTCAACACTTCCGCCAACGATTTTTCGAAGCGAATCGGAAAAGCCAAAGACGACTCCGAGCGGGAAGAGCTTAAGACCAAAGCCAGAGATCTGCGTGGCGAAAAAGAAGTCGCCCAAGCCGAGCATGACAAGCTTGAGCACGAGGCTAAAGAAATTCAGCTTCATGTTCCCAACATGGCGCATCCAGATTGCCCGGTCGGAGTGGATGACAAAGCGAACTTGGAATTGGGTTTTGGCAAACATTCGCCGCGCGAGTTTGATTTCAAAGTCCTTGACCACCTTGAGCTTGGTGAGAAACACGACTGGATTGATTTCGAAGGCGGAGCACGCACTACGGGAAATGGATTTTACTTTCTCAAGGGCGATTTAGTCCTCTTGGATTTGGCGCTACAACAATACGCGGTCAATGAGTTGAGCAAGCGCGGGTTTCTGCCGACGATCACTCCTGACCTTGCCCAAGATTCTGTGCTGGAAGGAATCGGCTTCATGCCGCGTGGACCTGAAACACAGATCTACAGTATCGAGAACATGAACCTGTCGTTGATCGGAACTTCTGAGATTACGCTTGGCGGTCTGTATAGCGGCAAGACTTTGGCCGATGCCGAGCTGCCGATCAAGCTTTGTGGTATCAGCCAGTGTTATCGCACTGAGGCGGGTGCAGCCGGCCGCGCGTCGCGCGGGCTTTATCGCGTTCACCAATTCACCAAAATCGAAATGTTCGTGTTTTGTTTGCCTGAACAAAGCGACGCGTTGCATGAAGATCTTCGTCAAATCGAATGTGACCTTTTCGATTCAATCGAAGTTCCTTATCGCGTTGTCGACACGGCGACGGGTGATTTAGGTGGTCCCGCGTATCGCAAATACGATCTCGAGGCCTGGATGCCGGGTCGTGGTGATGCTGGCGAGTGGGGTGAAGTCACGAGTACTTCGAACTGCACTGACTACCAGTCTCGCCGCTTGAACATTCGCTACAAAGTCAAAGACAAAAAGGGCACGCATTTTGTTCATACACTCAACGGAACCGCTTTTGCGCTTAGCCGAGCTTTGATTTCCATTCTGGAGAATCATCAGAACGAAGACGGAAGTGTGACGATCCCTGAGGTGCTGCGACCCATCATGGGTAAAGATGTGATCGGATCTCCCGTGTAGGTGACCGACGCTTGCTACAGAACCAAAGCCACCTCAGCAACCAGGTCACCTTTCGTACTTCTAATCCAAACATTGCTTCCAAACATTGCTTCCAAACATCGCTCCCAGACACCGTTCGTAGTAACCCGATTTATCGGGTTGGCCGAGCCATTAAAGAATCCCATCCGAAACCAATTGCCTGCGGAGACAGTTACCCCGCTTTGACAATCCTATGGACAGGCTAACCGTCTCGAACTACAAACGCCGTTACAATCTTTTTGTGCAACGCTGCACATAAACAACGTGCTCGTGTACGCTTTGAAAGTGCGTATTCTGAATGGGAATTACCGCACGCAGAATCTTTCGAAGAACTTCGGCGGGTGAACCGACGGCTTCCACGGTCGAGATAATCTCTTCGGGATAGCATTCGAGAACCGGTTTCGAAACCGTGTTGAACAGATCAAACCGACTTCGGATTACATCTTCGTTTGCATCGTCAGCTCGGTTCTCGCGAATCGCTCGACGGCGCATTCGCATGATCATATTTTCTTCGTCGTCACAACAAAGATTGATGACTTGGAGGATTTCAATGTGGTCTTTAACAAGCTCCGTCTGCGCAACGTTTCTCGGAATACCGTCGAGCACGAGGATGTCCTCTCGCGGCTTGTAGGTCGTCAGCGCGACGTAGGCGTCGAGTGTCTTCTTCCAAATCTGTACGGTCAGGTCATCGGGAACCAATTGCCCTTTTGATGTGTAGCTGCAGATTTGGCGACCGGATGGGGAACCAATGTCGATTGAGCGAAACACATCTCCAACGGACAAATGGAAAAAGCCCGGAACGGATCCCAAGATTTTCCCCTGAGTGCCTTTGCCGACGCCCGGCGGACCGAACATGAGGATGGAGCGATATTTTGATTGTTCAGAAATCATCTTGCCACGATCCATTTTAGAATTCATCAATCGAAAAAGCCGCAAAAGCTTCAACTCCATTGTGTCGAGCATACGAACGGTTAACAAGAGAATTGTGACTCTACGAACAAACTTCTTGTTGGTTAATTGAGTTCGAATCTGATGTCGAATCTGAGTTCGAATCCGGCTTTGTCCAAGATGTAGCTTTCAAATTTATAACGTCGCTCGACAAGCTTCGGATTATTCAACTCATCTGGACTTCAACCATCCGTTTTCCCAAATTCAGCCAGCCTTTTTCCGCCAAATCGGAATAACTGGACTCGTTCGTGCTAACATTGAATGTCATTAAAAATCGGCTCCATT
Organism: uncultured Pirellulaceae bacterium; assembly: GCA_964389585.1. Taxonomy (GTDB): domain Bacteria; phylum Planctomycetota; class Planctomycetia; order Pirellulales; family Pirellulaceae; genus Mariniblastus. Next base: position 11,992 of record CAYMFZ010000097.1, read on the forward strand.
GTTAGTAAGCTCAAGGCAAAACTGTGATTTCAAAGTCTGCTAAGTTCCGCAAACCAAAAATTCTTTCGCTTGGATTCGTCGCGCTCATTGCTTTGGGCATCGTCTCAATGAATCAATCAGCCGCCTTGGCCAAGGCACCGGCAGCAATCCAGCAAACCGAAGACGCACACATTCGATACTACGTCGACATGTCCAACGTCAAGAATCGCTACGTCACGATCACGGCTACGATTCCTTCGGAAGGCGAGACGACTGAACTGATGATGGCGGTTTGGACGCCAGGATCTTATCTCGTCCGCGAATACGCTCGACACATTGACTCAATGGAAGTAACCGCCAATGGCGATCCACTTGAATACGAGAAGACGCGGAAGAATCGTTGGCTTGTCCAAACAGGTGACGCGGAGTCATTCCAACTTAAGTACCGACTGTACTGCAACGAAATGTCAGTCCGAACCAATTGGGTCGGCAGTGAATACGCGATGCTCAACGGAGCGCCAACTTACATCACGGTTCCTGGCAAGTTGGATCGTGAACATATCGTCGAGCTAAAACTACCGCGAAACTGGAAACGAAGTGCAACGAGTCTGCGAGCCACCGGCGACCAGCCGCATACGTTTACGGCCGAAAGTTTCGACGAGTTGGTCGATAGCCCAATCGTTGCCGGCAACATCAACGTCTATCCGTTTTCCGTTGGAGGCATCGAACACCAGCTTGTGAACATTGGCGAATCGGGTCAGTGGGACGGAACAAAAGCTGCCACCGATCTGAAACGAGTCGTTGAAGCGCACCACGAAATGTGGGGGACAATTCCTTACGACCGATATTTGTTCTTGAACATGATCGTCGAGTCCGGTGGTGGCCTTGAGCATGACAATTCAACGGTCCTCATGACGAGTCGTTGGTCGTTCCGCCAGCCAAGCCGATACAAAAGCTGGCTCAGCCTTTCGAGTCACGAGTTTTTTCATACTTGGAACGTACGTCGTCTGCGTCCAAAATCGTTGGTCAAGTACGACTACGAGAACGAAGTCTACACGGA
>CAYMFZ010000098.1:0-12035 GCA_964389585.1 uncultured Pirellulaceae bacterium
GTCTTCACAAATGGACTTGCGGAACATTGGGCACAGGATTTCTTTACGTTCACCCTCGACAACAATCTTCGATTGAACCTGCGATCAAGAGTTGGGGCCGATTGAAACCAGCGATTCCAGAATCTTGGGACGAAGAATTCACTTGGATGGGCACGCGTGACCCAAGCCATCTGTTGAGTCTTCCAACCGCAATCGAGTTTCTCGAATCAATCGGACTCGATGCGTTTCGAGCCCGATCGCGATGGCTGGCGACCTATGCGGAAGAAAAACTGATTGAAATGTTTGGCACGACGCCAATCGGAAAACGAAACGATGGGTGGTATGGCAGCATGACACACGTTCCCATGCCGCCGGGGGATTGGTCAAAATTGCAGAAACAACTGTGGGATCAGGTCGGAATTGAAGTCATGATTATTAACTTCAATGATCGATGGTTCATCCGTGTTTCAAATCATCTCTATAACAACTCAACTCAACTCGACACGCTAACCAAGGCACTGCATCGATTGACTAACCAGTAAGTTCTGCGAACGAAATTGCGACTAAATGACGCATTTCATTAGTGTGACTTGATACCCTTCTCGCCCTTTCAAGTGTAGCCAAGAAGGCACTTTTTGGTGATAATGGGAGTATGTGGCCAGAAAAACTCGAAACTCAACAACTAATCGCTCAAGCCAAAGATGGCGATACTTCTGCCGTTAACCAACTGATGAATCGGCATCGCAATTCGCTTCGTCAATTGATTCGGATGCGGCTTGATCACAAGATTCAAAAACGAGTCGATGTCAGCGATGTGGTCCAGGACGTCTTGATTGAAGCCAATCGCCGGCTTCAGAGATACCTTGCCGATCCAATGATGCCATTTCATTTATGGCTTCGGCAAATCGCCAAAGACCGCATCATCGATGCTCATCGTCGCCATCGCGTCTCTGCGAAACGATCTGTGGATCGCGAACAGCAAATGGTTGCTCCACGAGGATACGATCAGTCGTCAATTCATTTGGCGTCGATCTTGGGTGATTCTCGGCTGACGCCCGCTGCGGCGGCTCTGCAAAAAGAAATGGCTCGCAAAGTCGAAGGGGCCATTTCAAAACTTGAAGAAAAAGATTGCGAGATCATCGTCATGCGGCACTACGAACAGTTGACCAATCAGGAAATTGGCCAGCTACTTGGACTGACCGAGCCCGCGGCAAGCATGCGATATCTGCGGGCCATTCGTCGGCTCAAGCTTGTTCTCAAAGAGGAATCAGATTCGAGTTCCGCGGATGATATCGTTGTTTAATTTCAATTTGGCCATTCCCTGAATCGATTCATTAGGCCGGCAACCACTTCAGTGAATGAATTGCAAGAAGACGAATCATTTGACGAATCCGAACAAGAACTAGCAATCTTGGTTAGCGAACTTGCTGATCGGGCCAGTCGAGGCGAGCAAGTAAATTTCGAGTCGACGGTAAAGCAATATCCTCAATTCGAATCGGACCTTCGCGATCTTTGGGGAACCATCGTTGTCGCGAATGCGGCGGCGAAAGAGCAAAGCCGCGATTCTCGGCTTTCGACTACCGACCTGAACATTCCACGCATCGAGTTGCCATGTGACTTCGGCGATTACGTTCTTGAAGAAGAAATCGGGCGCGGTGGCATGGGCATTGTCTATCGAGCCACGCGAACTAGCGACCATGAGCCAGTCGCCATCAAAATGATTCTCAAGGGCGACTTTGCGAGCGACACGGAACGTCAGCGTTTTGACTCTGAGGCGATTGCCGTCGCGCGTTTAGACCACCCCAATATCATTCCCATTTATGAAATCGGCGAACACCAAGGGCGAAGCTTTTTTTGCATGAAGCTCATTCAGGGTCAGTCACTTTCCGAACGCCTGGCCAGAGGCCCAATGCCTTCGCAGCGAGCAGCTCGCGTGATGGCTGACATTAGTGATGCGATTCGCTACGCACACGAACAGGGAATCCTGCATCGCGACTTGAAACCCTCTAACATCCTGATGGATGATTCAGGCACCGCATACGTCGCGGATTTCGGATTGGCCAAAGAAGCCGAAGAGCGAATTACGCTAACTCGGTCGGGGGCAATTCTAGGCACGCCTTCGTATATGTCTCCTGAGCAGGCTGCTGGTAATCGTGGTCAAGTCAACATCATCAGCGATGTTTATAGCCTTGGCGCGATCCTCTACCACCTGTTAACCGGTCATCCCCCGTTTTTGGGTTCTTCGCCAGTGGACACCGTTCTAATGGTTCTGGAGCAAGACCCCGTTGCGCCGCGGGCACTCAATCGCCGGGCCGATCGCCGCTTGGAAATGATTGCAATGAAATGCCTTCAAAAGCCTCAAGACCTGAGGTACCAAAGCGCTGGAAACCTTGCGAGAGACCTTAAAGCGTTCTTAAGTAACGACTCGGTGGTCGCGAGCGAAGGTCGTTTTGCTCAAATCATTGGCAATGTGTTCCGCGAAACGCATCATGCTGCCGTCTTGGAAAACTGGGGGCTGATTTGGATGTGGCATAGTTTGGTTTTGCTGGTCACATGCATCGCGACGAATATCATGTATTGGCTGGGCGACATCAGCCGTGTCCATTACTGGCTGATGTGGACGTTCGGATTGGGGACTTGGGCGATTGTGTTTTGGCTGTTTCGCCGCCGCATGGGACCGGTGATGTTTGTTGAAAGACAGATCGCTCATGTTTGGGCTGCCGCGATGTGCTGCGTGGCGTCGCTTTTTCCTCTGGAATACCTTTTGGACTTGGATATCCTCTCGCTCGCGCCGCTTCTGTCGATGATTGCCGGAATGGTTTTCGTAATCAAAGCAGGAATTCTGTCTGGATCCTTTTACATCCAAGCCGTCGCCTTGTTCGCGACCGCGATCGTGATGGCGTTTCTCCCAAACATTTCGCTGACGATTTTCGGGTTCGTGTCGGCCGGATGTTTTTTCTTCTCGGGCCGCAAGTATTATCGTCGGCGGAAGAACCATTTGGATTCCCAGACTCGATAGCGGTCATCTATTAAAGATCTTTTCCATCGAACTTCAAAGATGCCTGCCGTTTTCGTCATTCTCATTCGAGGGACGTTAGCCGGCAATCGTACTCAACCCGCACGACCGGCAATATCTGACCGAACGTTGCGTTTATGCATCATCGCGCGAACGAACCACAACCTGTTATTCAGGTTGCAATGGTCATAGCAGGGAAAAGCACCTAACTAGAACAGGTCTGAAACAAATCCAACTTTATTTGACCGTTAAAGTTTGACTAAGCCAGAAAGTGTCTTAGGTTTCTAGTGAGTCAAAGAAGTGCTCACAAGAGTGCTGAAAAGACTTACGCTGATCGTTGAATCGAAAAGCGTTTCCTGCACGCTTTTCGTTGAAAAGCAAATTTATAGTGGGACAGCTGACATCAGCAGGACGAGTGCTCATCCACTTGCGTCAGCCTAGCCCGAACAATTTTTTAGAGTCATTTTGACTCGGCACCCACACTGGGTGAGACCTTTCCGTCGGAGAAAACACAATGAAGAAGTTCGCAACAAAAATCCAGAAGTTCATGAAGTCTGAAGACGGCCCAACAGCTGTTGAGTACGCCATCATGCTTGCTTTGATCGTTATCGTCTGCTTGACAGCTATTCAGGCTGTCGGAACAGCTGCTAACTCAGCTTTCCAAGACGTATCTACACAGATGACTACAGTCGGAATCGGCAACTAGTCATTTGCCCATCTTACGATGGGCAGTGTACGGACAAATGCCCCTTCGGCACTCTCGCCGAAGTGGGCTTTTTCCGCGCAAGGATCTTTAAACAGATCACCTAGGCCTCCGTCCCGAATCAATTCACTTTAATTCTATTTGAAACGAGAAAGTCAAATGGATTGGATAGTTTCACCGGGTTCCTACCAACAAGCTTTTGAAATGGTTTGTTGCTTTTTTACATTGATTGCAGTTTTTGCGAGCTACCTTTTCACGTTGAGAAGCTGAGCTTTTAAGCCAAAACTCGCGCGTCGAGATCGCTCGCGAACACTGAATCACAAACACAACACTGGGTGTAGGAGATATAGAAATGGCAGACGTATTGGCCACCATGGCAGACAACTGGGTCTTCTGGGCCGTTAGCATTTTCGCGGTAATTGCCGCGTATATCGACGGCAAAGAACTGCGAGTCCCAAACAAGCTGACTTTTCCAATGATCATTGCTGGCTGGGCGTGGAGCTCAATCGCTTACGGCGCAGCCGGTGAAGGTTGGTACATGGGATTGATGTGGAGTCTGGCTGGCACGGCTGTTGGCCTGGCAACTTTGCTTCCGATGTATGCGATCGGCGGAATGGGTGCAGGCGATGTCAAGATGATGGCTGCGATTGGAGCTTGGGTTCATTGCACGACTACATTTTACGCATTTTGCGTATCAGCAATCGTCGGTGCAATCCTTGCGGTCATCATGGTCATCGTCGCTGGAGAAGGAAAGAAGCACTTCAACATGTTCTTTCACATCCTTAATGAAATCAAAACGGTTGGCGATCCAGAGGCTCTGGCCCAAATCGCTACTGAGAGAAAAACAAAAATGCGATTGTTGCCTTACGGAATTCCACTCGCAATTGGAACTGTAATGTACTTCGCTTGGATGGGTTACTTGATCTAGAAAGATTCAAGGTCCGGTTCTGCGGGATTTGATTCCAATCAGTGCAGAGCTTGAAATCTTGGATTTAACTGGTTTGCCTGACCGAACTGAATTAAACGGAGCTGCTTGCATTTGAATGAATGCAAGTAGTTTCGCATGTAACAACAAACTGGATCTTCAGGATGAAGACCCGCGTAGCCAGGATGGTTTTCAATATTTTTGTGAAGCTAATTTGAATAATCGGTACAGCTTACCTACTCGGGTTCGTGAGCGACCAATTGAAAGGCTAGTCCTGAGGTACTCCAATGAAATCTAAATCATTTATGCTAATGATCTTGTCGATGGGATTCGGCTTGATTGCGGCCATCGGCATCAGCCAAGTCATGGGTCGAAGCTCATCCAACGCGGCCCCCGTTCAAGAAATGGGAACCGTTTTGGTCGCTGCCGACATGCTTGACATGAAAACACACTTGAACGAAGAAAACGTCAAGATAGAGAACTGGCCAAAGTCCATCATTCCCGAGGACGCAGTTACTTCTCTCGAAGAAATCGCTGATATGGGCATCAAGACGCGGCTTAGCAAAGGCATGCCGATTGTTAAGTCTGAAATCACAAACGTTAACAACTTGAACACCTTGACCATTCCTGACGGATTCAAGGTTGTCGCTGTCAAAGTTTCGGCCGACGACACGATCAGCGGTCTACTAACGGCTGGTGACAAAGTCGACGTTATGGGACTGTTTAAGCGACGTGACTCATTCAACCGATCACAAACCACAACACGTACCTTCCTAAAAGGTCTTCGTGTCTTTTCTGTCGGCAACCAGATGCGTGCCCGCGACGATCGCAGCGAAGGTGCTGCCAGCGGAAGTACTGTCGTTGGTGTGCTAGTAACTGAACGACAATCAGAAGAAATCTTCTACGTTCAGCGAACGGGTGAAATCAAACTAGTTCTTCGCGGTGACTATCAAGAATCTGACAACGATGTCCAGAGCTTGGAAGACATCATTGACTGGGGCGACAAGCCTGCAGAGGCAGTTGCCGAAGTCGAGCCAGAAGGCAAAAAGCGTGGATTCTTCTCTTCATTCGGTGCTAAAACAGGCCAGCAAATGCAAGAATCTTCGATGATTATGTGGATTGGAAACGAACCTGAAATGGTCACTTTCCAACACGGTGCCCTTCCCAAACGATCGGGCGGCGCCCCGAAAGCACCTGCTCGCCCCGAAGGACCTGCGGGTAACGCAGACGAGTCAAACGGGGAAGACTTTGACGGCTCTAACGAAATTGACCGCAGTTTGGAACAAGATCAATATCGTGGTCTATAGGTTCGAATTAGCTATACGTGACAGGAGTTTTCGTCCGATTGTATGATCAGTCGGGCGAAACTCGTTTGTCAGACAAATAGCAATTTGCAGAGAGTCAAGGATGATTCAAGCAGCGGGTGTCCCAACGGATCGGACACCACTTGCTGTTCTGCCTAACGCGAGGATTCATGGATGAATATGCGAAAGACCTTTCTCCGTCGTTGCTGCTTTGCTGTAATAACAGCACTCAGCATTTCAGTTACAGCATTTGGACAGACTCCCATCAGTCCTCAGTTCGCTGTCAACTCCTCAGTTGATTCTCTTGAATTGATCGCGGGCTCAAGCCAACGACTAAAATTCGAATACAACGTTCCTGAGTTGATGGTCGAGAATCCAGAAGTCATCTCTGCGACTCCTGTCACTCCGAACGAAATTCTTGTCACCGGCCTCAAGCCTGGTATCTCGACGATCACGATCAGTGATCCGAACAAGAACCTCCAAACGATTACGGTCGAAGTCACCATCGACGTCCGTAAACTTGGCCGAGCGTTGACGGCACACTTTCCAGATTCACAAATCAAGGTTAGCGCCTTGAAGACCAGCGTCATCCTCAAAGGAAACGTAGCTCGTGCCGAGCAGGTTCAAAACATTCTTGCCGTGGCGCGGGATTACTTCCCAACCAACGTCATCAATGAACTTCAGGTCAATGGTTCGCAGAACATTGCGATCAAAGTCAAGGTATACGAAGTCTCACGAACGAAACTTCGCCAGTTGGGTGTTGACTGGGCTTTTCTTGGCGACGACTACTCTCTTGTTTCAAGCGTATCTGAATTGATTCAAGAAGTTTCTGCGGGCGGTGCCGCAGCGACGGGCCAAAACCTTTCGTTTGGCGTACTCAACGATAGCGATTCTTTCAATGCTTTCATCCAGGCACTTGAAAAGAACAACCTCGCTAAACTTCTTGATCAACCTGTTCTTGTTGCTCAAAACGGCCGTCCTGCTGAATTCCTTTCTGGTGGTGAGATTCCAATTCAAGTTCAGGCTGGACTTGGTGCGAACTCAATTCAGTTCCGCCCATTCGGTACGAAGCTTGATCTTGTTCCCATCGTTCATGGTCAAGGCCTGCTTACTTTGGAAGTTCGTGCAGAAGTTTCAGAAGTTGCCAATGATCTTTCTGGTGACACCAGCGTCCCTGGTTTCCGCGTTCGACGCGTGAACACGGGTGTTAAGATGAAAGCCGGTCACACACTTGCGTTGGCAGGTGACTACCGTGAAGACGTTCAAACCGAAGTCACTGGCATTCCAAAATTAATGGACAGCCCATTCATCGGTCCTTTGTTCCGCAAGGTCAAAGAAGAGAAGAACGAAACAGAACTTGTCTTCTTGATCACTCCACGATTCATCAGCGAAGTCGAGCCACACCGCGTTCCACGTCTTGGCCCTGGCCAACTGACAACGAGTCCCTCTGATCGCGAGTTGTATCTCAACGGATACACAGAAGTGCCACGTTGCACTGTCGATTGCCCAACGAATGATCGCTTTGACGATCCGCGTTCAACACGCAATGAGAACTTGTTGCCAACTTACAACAATGCGGCTCCTACGGGCATGCCACAACAACCTGCCATGAATTCTTACCAAGCTCCTGTCGTTCCTCAAATTGGAACTAACCAGCGAGTTCCTGCCGCTCGCCAAGCAAAGAAATCAACTTCTGGTTTCTCATGGCCTGGCAGCAAGCGTCGATAGTTAGTCATGTGATGGAGGCTTTGTCTTCTCGACAAAGCCTCCTTTGTGTCGATCTTTTTTGAAGCACCAGTCTTAAAGTTACGGACATCCAATGAGTGGTACTCTTCGTATTTCGATTTGCGATCCAGACGAAGCAACACGCGACAATCTGAAGAAATACTTGATTGGTATGGAACAGATTTGGCTCGAAGCCGATTGTTCGCGATACGAATTTTTCTCTGAAATCGTATCTCAAACGACACCCGATGTTGCGATCATCGACATTGACAGTGACGATGAGAAAGCGATGCAGCTCGTCGAGAGCATCGCCAAAACTCATCCTGACACTGGGATTGTTGTTGTCAGCAGTCGAACCGACGGCCAGATGATCCTGCGTGCGATGCGTGCGGGAGCTCGAGAGTTCCTGAATTCTCCCGTCCAAATCGATGAACTCGTGGGCTCTCTTGACCGCGTTTCGTCCACGAGCGACGGAAAACAACGTAGCAACGCTGGTTCAATTATTGCCGTGGCAGGTGCTTCAGGTGGCGTCGGTAATACTTCGATCGCCGTCAACCTTGCAGTCGCCTTGGCAAGCAAACCGGATCGCAGCGTGGTCTTAATCGACTTGGATCTTGCGTTGGGCGATGCTGATGTTTTTCTCGATATGATTCCAGACTATACGCTGTTGGATGTTGCTCAAAACATCTCGCGTCTAGACCTGGCCTTATTGAGAAAGTCCCTGACGAAGCACGAGTCGGGAGTTTATCTCCTGCCGCGTCCGGTTCAAATCGAAGACATCTCTTCCATTTCAAACGAAGATTTCAAACGAGTGCTGGGTTTGTTGAAGGCTTCTTTCACTCACCTTGTGATTGACCTTTCAAAATCATACACACGTTTGGATATCGCTGCTCTTGAGGCCGCGAGAGACATCGTGCTTCTGACACAGCTCGATCTACCATGTTTGCGAAACGTGGTCCGCTTGCTTTCGTCTTTGGAAGCCTACGAAGGTGTCAACGAGAAAATCAACGTTGTCGTTAACCGATCCGGCTTGGACAAGTCTCAGATCAGTTCGGCCAAAGCGGAAGAAACGATCGACCGTGAGATCTTCTGGCGAATCCCAAATAACTACCCTGTCATCTCTGACTGTCGCAACAACGGCGTTCCACTTTTGGAGAACGCAAAGAACGCGGCGATCACCCATTCAATCTGTGAATTGGCAGAAAAGCTGTCCGGCGATACACCAGTAGATGAAGCTGGAGCAGAGAAGAAAGACAAAAAGTCTTGGCTCAAATTCTTGGGCAAGTAGACACAGGCAACAGTCGTAAATTTCAAACACGCTGATTTGAAAAAGTCAGCGTGTTTTTTTTGCGCCATCGCCTAAACCTGCAGTCACGAAGCGATTGGCACATGCATCAAATCGTCCCGTGTTCGTCGTAGCAAACGAACTCAACCGTATTTCCCTCTGGGTCCGTTAGATAAAGGCTGTTCCAATTCACCCAATCATGGAACGCATAACTCAACTTGCAGCCCAAACCAAGCAGTCTCGTTTTCTCAATTTCAAAATCTGATTGGGAAACAGAAAAAGCAAGATGGTCCAGTGTTGATAGTTTTCCATTGGGTTGAATCGTTTCGCTCCTATCAAACAAAGCTAGAACTTGAGTGTGTCCTTCAAACCCGTCTGCGATTCGAAAGAAGACAAAATTCGGCGATTCGCGTATCAACTCCAAACCAATCACATCACGATAGAACACCTTCATAGCCCTTAAATCAGAGACGCTCAGAGCGATTTCACCTAACTGTTTCTTCGTGTTGCTCATTGTGATTGGTAGTCTTTCGATTTGGCTGGACTCGTTTTAGTTAAATTTTAGTGAGCCTCAAGCCAATTTTCGCCCGTTCCCATTTCAACTTCAATTGGAACATCCAGTTTTAGTGCCGTCTTCATGCATTCTTCAATCACTGGCTTGACTTCATCTTCCTCTTCGCGAAGCATGTCGAACACCAACTCATCGTGAACCGTAAGTAGCATCTTGGTCTTGAAGTTTCCGTCGCGTAACGCATGATGCACTTTGATCATCGCCAACTTCAACATATCAGCCGCCGTCCCTTGAATGGGACTGTTCATCGCCAATCGCTGAGCTGCGTTCTTCAACGTCCGATTTCTTGAATTAATGTCTCGCAACTGTCGTCGACGCCCCGTTTGCGTCTTCACGTATTCATTCTCTTCAGCGAACTTGATCGTTTCATCAATGTACTTCTGAACGCCAGGATACTTTTCAAAGTAATTGTCGATCAGCAAATTCGCTTCCTTGCGAGGAATGTTCAGTCGCTGCTGCAAGCCAAACGCCGAGATTCCGTAAAGGATTCCAAAATTAACCATTTTAGCTTTGGAACGCATTTCGCGATCAACTTCTTCAAAGGGAACTCCGTAGACTTTGGACGCAGTGACCGAGTGAATATCTGTGTCCGAATTAAATGCATCTAACATTCCTTTGTCTTGACTAAGCGCCGCCATGATTCGAAGTTCGATTTGCGAATAGTCAGCCGCGAGTATCAAGTGATCTTTATCGCGAGGCACAAACGCTGCGCGAATCTCGCGCCCGCGTTCCTTACGAACGGGAATCGTTTGCAGGTTTGGATTATTCGATTGCATCCGGCCAGTCGCAGTCCACGTCTGACTGTAATGCGTGTGAAGCTTTCCCGTTTCTGGATTTACCGCATTGGGAAGCTGATCTACGTAGACGGATTTCAGCTTACACGCGTTTCGATAGTCTAAAACATCGGCCACGATCTCGTGCTTGGGCGCGAGGCGCAGCAATTCAGCTTCACGAGTTGAATATTGGCCGGTGGCAGTCTTCTTTGGTTTCTCAACAAGCTTTAATTCTTCGTAGAGAATAATTCCCAATTGCTTCGGCGAGCTAATATTAAACTCGCGCCCGGCTGCAACAAATATTTTCTCGGTCAGCCCTTCAATGTCTTTTCCAAGTTGTATCGAGAACTTATTCAAGGCATCCGAATCCAATCGAATCCCCTCATGTTCCATATCAACTAAAACTGGAATCAGCGGACACTCGACTTCGTAGCAAACCTCCGCCACTCCGCGCGATTCGATATCTGGCTTGATAACTTCGGAAACCTGCAGCGTCACGTCTGCATCTTCACAGGCGTACTCCGCGACAATCTCCAAAGGAACATCTCGCATATTGCGTTGCTCCTCGCCTTTTTTTCCAATCAAATCACTCGTTGGAATCGGACGGTAGCCCATGTAAAGTTTCGCAAGATAATCGAGACCATGCTTCATCTCTGGCTCTTTCATCGAGTGAGCCAGCATCGTGTCAAACAGCTTGCCATGGACGTCGATTCCACGCCACTTAAGCAACGTCACATCGTACTTCAGGTTATGACCAACCTTCGCGATCGCGTCGTTTTCGAAAACTGGTTTGAACTCATTTAAAACGGCTAACGCCATGTCTTCTTCGTCAGGAATCACCACATAGAAGGCTTTGTTTTTCTCGAAAGAGAAAGCAATGCCCAGCGGAAAAGCCGTTCTCGGATTAAGCCCAGTCGTTTCAGTGTCAAAACAAATCTGATCTTGTTCAAGCAGCTTTTTGATCAAGCCCGACCGCCCCTTTTTGGTCTTGATCGTCATGTATTCATGCTTAACATCGGCCAGCGTTTTTTCTTCGACCGGCTCGTCAAACAATGTGGATTGAATTTCCTTTTCACGCTTCTCGCGTATGACAGCCTGACGAGCGGGGGCAGCCGTAAATGACTTTCCAAACAATCGCTTGCCAAGCCCGTCAAATTCAAGCTCGACAAACAGCTCCTTCAATTTGTCTTTGTCGACGCCAGACCAGGCCAACTCATCCAACACAACATCATGCGGCACGTCGAGTCTGATTTTGACAAGCTCTTTTGAAAGTAGCGCTTGCTCTTTATTCTCTTCCACACGCTCCTTCTGCTTGCCTTTGAGCTGGTCTGTATTCTTAAGTAGCTCTTCGACTGTTCCAAATTTGGCGATCAATTTTTGTGCAGTCTTTGGCCCAATGCCGGGTACGCCAGGAATATTGTCACTTGCATCTCCCATCAAGCCGAGGACATCAACGACTTGATCAATTCGCTCGACTTGCCATTGTTCCAAAACTTCAGGCACGCCCAAAAGTTCTGCGCTGTTTCCCTGTCGCCCCGGCTTATACATCGTTACGTTGTCCGAAACGAGCTGCGTGTAGTCCTTGTCCGGCGTGACCATGAAGACTTGAAAGCCGGCAGCGTCCGCTTGATGAGATAAAGTTCCGATGATGTCGTCGGCTTCGAATCCAGGCTGTCGAATCGCGGTTATGTTGAGCGCGTCGAATAGTTTATCGACTAACGGAAATTGCTCGGCGATGTCTTCAGGTAGTGCAT
>CAYMFZ010000098.1:12045-12996 GCA_964389585.1 uncultured Pirellulaceae bacterium
GAGCTTTGTATTCCGGAAACACTTCGTGGCGAAAGGTTGGCTCTCGCGTGTCAAAAGCAACCGCGATATGCGTCGGATTTTGTTTGTTGATGATGTCAAAAACGGTATTCGCGACGCCGAACACAGCCGAGGTGCAGGCTCCTGCCGACGTGAAACGCGGGCTTCTGATGAGTGCAAAATGGGCTCGATAAATGAGTGCCATCGCGTCGAGCAGATAAAGCTTTTTTTCAGTCTCTTTTTTCTTGGCAGCCATTCGGGTTTTCGCAACGTTCGCAAGTTGATTGATAAGCGACTGATTCTAACAAATCACGGCCATCACATGTTGTACGGCTCAATCACTCGTCCATGAACAACTCGAAACTTTTGTCAGCGATTATCTTGCCATCCAACTCAAGCCACATCCGCCATTGTCCCAGCTTGTCAGAGATCGGCTCCCAAATCGTATCTCCAAGATAGAAATCCCAATCGTTCGTTTTGATGAAAACCGTTCCATCAAATGGGTCTCGGCGATTCCCATCCGCGTCGAGGATTCCGGGATGATCGATACAAAAATCAAGCTCACAATTTTTTGCCCATTTGATATTCACAACAAAACCAAATTCGATGTCGATCGATGCTGGAACTCGTGTTGTGAATTCGGCAATCTTCGGAAGTTGCTTCGTCTTGGAGTCCCAGTCCGAATAAATGCCATAGCTCTTCATTCGAATTTCAGGTTTGCGTTTTGCCATTGGGGTCGTGTTGGTGAAATTCAAGGTGAGCCGTGGGCCGTAAGGCACCGGGCTGGACATCGTTGTGACTCTACTCTCAAAAGTAAATCTGACCAAAGAGCAAACAGCCCGGCCGCTTACGCGTCACGGCTCACTGATCTCGACAAGCTCGCAAGCTTCGTGCTCAATCAGTTGCGCAGTGATACAGCGAATCAAGAATTTGACTTTGCAGTCAGGCTAGTAT
>CAYMFZ010000099.1:0-4216 GCA_964389585.1 uncultured Pirellulaceae bacterium
CCTCCATTGATAAAAGTTGTTGATTGTCAAAGTGACAGTCGAACGATTCGACAGCCAACCATATTGCAACACGCGTGCCAAACTCGCGCTATAAATTCACGTTGAAACGAATTTTTTGAACAAATGATTTCGATGGAAATTTCACATAAAAACACGTGGAACTTAATGCAGAAAAAAACGTATAGTTAACAGAGCGGGATTCGATTCGAACGCGAATTTTGCCTTTGTAACTAGAGGACATTTCAAAACCTAAAATCGTGCGATCATCGTAGTGGGATTCGCCAGAATTCCCTTTGTTTTGAAAGCGAGCTGGGACTTCTGGCGAAGTCCACTACAGGTTTTGAAATACCCTCTAATCAATATTTCGAAATAGAATTATCGAGGACAAATCCCATTCACTCAACGCAAACTTAGTTTGTGGCTCACATGCAAATTTCAAAACTTCGCCACCTCACTGTTTTTCTTGCCTTTGTTGTGTTGGCTTTAACTGGTTGTGAACAGACATCCAGCGAGTCAGCGCAGGTTAAAACTCAAGCTGACCAAAAGATTGCCTTGATAAGTATCACCAGCGATCCCTTGAAGAACCCACAAGCTGTGAACATGGGTTTGACGTTTTCTGGATTTTGCGTGGATGAAGGATACAAAGTCGCAATCTTCTTCAACGTCAAAGGCACGATATTGCCAACCAAGTCATTTGATCCAGAATTCAAGTACCTGGAACACACGCCAATGGCGACCCAATTGGGCGCACTTAAAAAGCGCGGCGTCGAACTCCACGTTTGTCCCGTTTGCATGGGCGACTTGAAGATTGAAAAAGATCAAATTGTTGAGGAAGCATTCGTGACGAGCAAGCCAAAGTTGTTCGCAAACCTGGGCGCCGACACGATCGTGTTCACCTATTGATTTGAGCAAGTGGTCTGTTCAAGCTCTTGGCCAGCTCGCACTGTGAGCCGTTGGGATTTGAGACCTCGGGCTTACAAACCCGGCCGCTTACGCGTCGCGGCTCACAACGATGCACTTCAGGTCCGACGAACCTAGACTTGTCTGATGAAGTCAGCTAAAAGCGAGTTGCCAACGCGCCGTTTGCTTTCTTTCAAGCCCTCTCTCTCGAAAAATCAAATGGAATGATGTCGGAACAAGTTTCGCTTAAGGCTGGATAACCAAGCAAACACCCCGCCAACGACTGACAATAGCGCCACGTGAATCAAGACCGAAAATTGAGCCTGTCCCACTCGAACGGGGTCGGACGAAAACAAATCGTCGAAGTGCAAAAATCCCGTCGCGTGATCGGCAAACGTTAAGTAAAACAACAGCCCGAATTGAAAAAACGCAACGGCTTTTGCGACTGTTAATGTGTGATGAAATTTGAGTTTGAGGAGTACCAGCAAGCTACCGACGACGCCGACATTCCCAAGCAATTTGCCCATGAGAAACCAAGACAACTGATTGGGGTCTTTGCGAATCAGCATTTCGCAAATCGGGTTTCGCTCATCAACCAGAATATGATCCTGATAAAGCACAACCAAATACGAATCGTAAATTGAAACGCCAACGATAAACAAAATGCAAGACAGAAATGCGTGAGTGGAGTAGAAACGGTACTGATCCAACAGGAAGTCAACCAAACTGCGACGCTTAGGATTTTTGAAATTTAGAAAGTTGTGCAACAGAGAAACGGTAGCAGTCTTAAACATGTTCATCTTCAAATCAAACGTGGAAACGAGATAGATGCATTCCAGTGGCATCGACTTCGCTTACGCACGTCGCGTGCCATTTAAGTAGTTGAAGAAAACCGAACAGTTGGTTTAGCACTAAACCCATTTTGCGGAATGTTGAACAGCACAAACATTCCTTAAAAACTCGCAATGGGAAATCACACGCGCAAGCAGTTTTTTCAACATGGCACCGCTGCATAAAACTTGGGCAGCGATGATGACTCGTGACTGATTAAGCGAGCAAGTCTGTTCGGTGTTGGGTTTGAGTTCGTGCGAGAGCGCACAAAAAACGCCCCACCCGGTAACCGGATGGAGCGTCCCTTCCAAGTCGCAAGAAGCGACTGTCTCAGTATGCCCGCAAGGCAGCGCAGGCAATGGAGAAATGCTTTTTAGATTTCGTTTTAAGTCCGCCTCGAAGGACCATCTCGCGTGCGGTGCGAGACAGGCGCCTCCAAGGCGGGGTAGTTGATAAACAAATTGCTAAACAAGTTTCGAAAGTTCTTTTTCGAATGTGCTTGGCGAACTTTTTAGTTAGCGCCGAACGTTTGCATCGAACGGATTGCAGTTTTGGCTTCGCAAATGCAACTTTGCAAACGCCATGCCAATCACGGATTTGCCAATTCGCTTCTTGGGCTTGGTTCGGACTTTGAACGATAGTTTTCAGGATGAAACGAACTCGATTTTTTCTCTGCATCGATTCATGAAGATTCGATTGACGAAATTACGCCTTATGAATTGGCAGCTTCAAACCAAATCTGAGGCAGAACGCCCGCTGATCGACCATTTACCGAACTAAAGCGATCGAAACCGCCTTTTCAGCGACGTTGTGCTTGAAGTGGTGGGAATGAATCCGAAATCTGCTTAGGAAGTAAACAAATCAATTGAGTGGTTTCGAGTTGCTTCTCTTGATTTGCTTTTATTTGCGGGGTTTGGCGTTAGAAAACGCAGTCTTCAAGTTTTAGTTTCACGAAAGGCGACGTGTCATTCGGCACAACTGACATAGCTTCACAAATTGGGCCCTTTGAAATATTAATATCCTGAATGCTGCGGAGAATCGCCTGACCCAAACCACTTGCAGAACCGATTTCGGAATAGGTGCGGCTTGTAGCGAACCTGCTCGCAATGACGTTTGGTTCGTTCAAGAAAGAAAAGTGAAAATCAAACCGGAAAAATCTTACTTGATCGAGGGTGACGGCTATGAGACGCAAAACGAGTGGATGGAGTTTTGTTTTGGGATTATTGGGTTCAGGAGCAATGTGCCTTTCGAGTGCTAACGCTCAAGCGCCTGGCTGCCATAGCTGTGCTGCCACACAAAGCACTTCGTTGATGGCCGATGGTGGTTACTTCGCACCCCAAGCCCAAACTGGTTGTGGATGCGATTCAGGTGGCTGCAATCTCCGTGGCGGTTGCAACACTGGCGGCTGTGGTTCTGAGTTGGGCGATCCCAAAACGCTATTCGGGAATTGTGACGAGCCTTGCCTGAACATCGGTGGCTGGTTCTCGATGGGATACCACAGTGAATCAAATGATTTGTTCAACTCTTCGCCTGATGGCTTTAACCTTCATCAAGGCTGGTTGTTTGTTGAGAAAGAAGCCAAATCAGAGAACGGCGGAATTGGACTGGGTTTCCGATTTGATGGGATGTACGGAATTGATGCCAACGACACACAGGCATTCGGAAACCCGGGAGCGACTTGGGATCTTGATCCTCGCTTCACTCGCGGTGGCGGTTACGGATGGGCTTTGCCTCAAGTCTACGGCGAAGTCGCAATGGGTGACTTCAGCGTAAAAGTCGGACACTTTTATACGTTGGTTGGTTACGAAGTCGTCACCGCTCCCGACAACTTCTTCTACTCACACGCGATCACGATGTACAACAGTGAGCCATTTACTCACACTGGTGCGATCGCGACTTGGGCTCTCAACGACAACTTAACTGTTTATGGTGGTTGGACTGCTGGCTGGGACACCGGTTTCGATTTCACCACGGGCAGCAACTTCCTGGGTGGATTCACAAGGCAGTTTAACGAAGACGCATCGCTGACTTACATCACCACGTTTGGTGATTTCGGTGCCCGTGGAAGTGATGCCTACTCACACAGTTTTGTCTTGGACATGACATTGACTGAGAACCTGTCGAGCGTTCTTCAAAGCGATCTTGTTCGCGTCGGCAGCACTGGCGAAGACAACGTTGGATTGAATCACTACATGTTCTACAAGCTGAGTGATCGCGTTTCGATCGGTAAGCGTTCGGAATGGTGGAAAGGCGACAACATCACTGGCTACGCGCCTCACGGTGGCGTCTTGCCAGCCGGTGGTTCGCATTCGCATTACGCCCAAACGGTTGGTTTGAATGTCCGAGCCAACTCGAACGTAACGTTCCGACCGGAGTATCGTTACAACTTTTCTCCAGCCGTCGATTACGAAGAAAGCGTTCTCGGTTTCGACATGGTCGTCACATACTAGTTCAGTGTAGAACAGTTGTCCTCAACTGTTCCGCA
>CAYMFZ010000099.1:4316-12982 GCA_964389585.1 uncultured Pirellulaceae bacterium
ACATGGTCGTCACATACTAGTTCAGTGTAGAACAGTTGTCCTCAACTGTTCCGCAGCATGCATCCTCAACCGTTCCACTATTTGCGTCCGTCGAATCGACGACGGCAGAAACGACGACGGTTCAAGCAACGACCGTCGAAGTGACATCTAACTGTTTTTAAAAAATTCAGAATCAGGAACAATTGAGACAATTGTTCTACAATAAAAACGCTCCCTGCGGACATTCCACAGGGAGCGTTTGCCTTTTATCAAAGCCGAATCTTTGAACTTAGAGTTCAATCGACTCAATCTCATCCACAAAACGACCTTCGTCACTCGACATGAAAGACGAAACAACTTTGAACACAGCGTCATTGAAGCCGCCGATGTTCAAAATGTCTGAACGCTCAGGGGCCTGCGATGTTGTATACGGTTGGATGTCGATACAAACCATTTTCGGTGCTGACGCAGAGCTTTCGCCTTGCTGACGCGCAAAACGCGTTTGGTTATCGACAAACGTCTTCCATTCCGTCATCACAGCGGTTGCGCGATTCCCGCCTTTGCCAACCCAGCTTTGGTTATCGCTAACCAAAACCAATCCGGCGAATCGACGGTTCTTCAATCGCGTATTCGCGTCGTGCAAAGGAAGTGAGCAATTCGTTCCACCGCCACCAAATTTTGCCAAGCGACTTGCCAGGCTCAATATCGTATCGCCCGCATCCGCCTTAAACTTGTAAGCCGATGTGTCGAATGGAATGACAACACTGTCCGGGTTTCGTCGCAAGATTGCCGAAGCAAACAACGACGCAACATCGATGCAACGTATTTTCGATGTTGCACCTCGTCCACGGTTTCCTGTGACCGGCATCGACATCGAACCCGAAGTATCAAGTCCAATTACGACTGGACCCGGAAGCTGAGGTACGTTTCCACATGCGAGCTCGGCAGCCTCGTGAAGCGCCGACTTGATCGCGTGTGGAATTTCGTCGTTAGCGTTCAGGTAAGCCGCGAAGAACTGATACGGGAACTGTCGCGATCGTCGAACCGAATCCGGGTCTGCCAATCGGCCTGCCACGTACGAAACCATCTCGCGATCGAGCGCGCCGTTCTTCGTTCGAAAAACGTCGTGACGATACAGCGTGTTCAAGTTCATTCGCAGCGCTTGCGGCCCCATCTGTCGAGCAATTGCCTTCCAAACGAGCGGACCTTTGACTGAATCAGCCAACAAATCCCAACGGACGTTCAAGTCACCTGCGATCAACGTTTGTGCTTCGGCTGTTTCCGAACGACGAAACGCAATCAACGACTGAACATCGGACGGCAAGTCGGCTGGCGTCGCCGGTGCCCACTTTTCGGTTTCCTTTTGCGTCAGGTAACCAAACAGCGCACGCCGCGCGTTGTCTTTTGGCGTTGGACGAGCCAATCGCAAGACATCACGCAGGCTTGGGTCGTTTCCAATCGAAGCCGACAACAGCTTTCCAACCGAGGCGTCGTTCAACCATCGTTGAAACGCACGTTGCATGCTCGAGGATAGACTTTTGCGACCAAATTGACCGCTTCGAACCATTTGGAAAACCGTTCGCAAGACTCGCCCGTTGTCAGCGACACGATCGAAGACTTGGTGCATCAGTTTTGTATCTCGCGTTGACAGGATAACGAGAATCGCGGCCGGCATGTCCTTCATGAACGCGCGTTCGCGCGAGTAGACGGCTAGTTTTGCCAAGAACTCATTGTCATCAACTTGGTTGATCAGCTTGAGGACGTCTTCTAGTTGCGAGCTCGCGTTGGTGTAGTAAGTTCCGTTGAAGCATCCAGTCGACGCGATCTGCGCGAGCGCGTGCTTGGGCGAAAGTTTGTATGCACGCCCGCCAGCACGGTTGATTGCGTTTGCCCGAGGAGCAAAACGGCTGAAACTAGAAAATAAAGATTTGTTGGCCATATATGACCTCCTCAAAAAATGTCGTGAGCTAAAGGGCTCACTTAAAAAACCGATCGTTTGCTGTTCATTCAAACGTAGAAAATGACTCGACGAAGGGTTGAGCAGAGCGTTGTCACACCTGAAGGATGTACTCTGCGTCGGCAGTCGAATCGGATTCTTGATGCGTGTTGTCGCATGCATTGATGACAACGAATCGAAGAAAGAGTTCGCTTAATGGCGTTGAATTATGAAATCGCGTCCAGGAATACGATTACGCTGAGACGTTCCAGGTGCGAAAACTAACTCCGCGATCCCGCGTCGTGGCTTGATGCCACGGATTGCTCATTCGCTTTGACTCAAACAAAGCTGCTCGAGAATTTTTGAACCCGGATCTGCTGGTGGTTGCCGATTGGAATTCGTTTTCCAACGGATATTAAAAAAAGAGTCTCGACGAGGTGGTGACCAGAGGTTGACCAAATAATGGGTAAGCATTATCCAGCCGCCGGCCCGAGTTTGAATTCACATGGCATAAAATCAGCAATGTGTTTTTCGTTTAAGCGGACCGGGTAAGAATCGAACTTACGTAACCATGTACTCCAGTTCTTCAGTCGAGATGTTTCCAAATGTTTCTTGAAAGTGGCGGCTTAGTTTCGAAATGCTTCTGAGCCTATCTGTAAAGTCCTTCAACGAATGTTCAACAAGAAGTTGACGCGACTTACCATTAGTCGACCGAAGTCTTTGACCTCAGACGGGATTCGAACCCGTATTTCGGCGGTATGAACGCTGTATTCCTGCCAGGCAGTTGAAGGATGTAAGGAAGGATGTAAGGAAGGATGTAAGGATGTTTCAAACGAGAAAGTTCTAAATCAATTCTTCGATTGCCAAAGTGCTTGTTAAAAAGATTGACGAATTGGTTGACCAGAGATCTTTTACAGCTCTATCCAATTGAGCTACAAGACTGGACATAAATCCAATCTGGGTGGGACTCGAACCCACACCGGTAAATCCATGTACTCCATGTCGGCAGTCAATCCATCAAGCGGTTTCACGACTTGATGCCCGGTTAGACAGAGGTGGGTGTTTTAGGTTCGCAGGAATATTTTCCCCCGCGCACAACGTTGGGCACAAATTTCATCTCTTTCAAGGGTCCGGTTGTAACGGCGGGTTCGTGAGACATTCGAAAGATCTCATGATTATCTGGGTCACATATTTTGGTTTTATCCCGCAACTCTCGAATCGTGACGTATGTTTGAAATGGCATCAAGCAAAAGAGGCAATCATGTTACGCACCACTGGACCCGCCGCTAAGCCCGATATTCAGCGAGTCGTTGACGGGATACTTCGTGAAGATTCAAACTTTGATCGGAACGAAAATCGTTCGGCACATCGAGAAAATTTAGTCCGCGCTGTGAAGATGGAAGTTCGTGATCCTGAAGCGACGATCCAGGCGTTTTCGCGAAACATTTCCGCGACGGGAATCGGTGTGATTACTGGTGAACAGGTTGTTGGAAGCTCAATCGCGGTTTTGGAAATTGCTTCGCTTAATGGTGAAAATATCAGAGTGTTGGCCGAATGCCGCTGGTCCAAGGCTTATGGCGATGGCTGGTTTCTATCTGGCTGGCAATTTATCAGCTTGAAACGTTGAGTGCTTTTTCTTAGTTTGATCTTACCCCATAAATGTGGCCGAGCGCGGGCGAAACCACAGGATGCAGACCAAACTCCATCACCGACTTTGAACCCGTCGAAGCGTCATCAAACAAGAGAGATTGCTGCGACCCCATCGGGGACGATGATTTGGCGGGGCAGGATCCGGTGGTGTCGCTTTCGCTCAACCACCGGCTAACTGCTTGAATCCTTTCAGGATAGCTTTAACCGCCTTCAGAAAGACGCTTAGTTTTCGTAGCTTAGAAAAGCGAGCAAATTTGCCAAACAAGCAGCGCGATCATCGCGAGCCCAACGAAAAAGCTCAGCGTGTTGTAAATCGCGGTTCCGATCAATTGTCGATTGCCCGTCGTCAAGCAAAACCGGATTCCGCAATCCAAACATTTGACGTTTGGGTTTGAAATGCTCGTCGAGCGCCAAACCGACCAACGAATTCTTCGCAGTCGAATACTATCGCAATCAGGACACAGCGATTGAAGATTCCGCGAATCGCCAGGACTTGGCGTCGGTGCTTGGTAAGGGTTCTCGATTGGCTCGCCTTAGTTTTAGGCTGCAGTTTCAACCAATCTGGTCGCTTCGGAAGCCGCAGGTCGTTTTAGCTGAATCAGGCTATCACGTCGGAGCATACCAAAATCAGGCTGGACGACTTGCCAGCCGGCTGATTTGCAAATTGAAACCATATCCGATTGTGAATTGCGCGGCCACCAAATTTCGTCATCACGTAGTTCGCGAAATTCGGAGGGAACACCACCTCGTCCCCAGCCGTACTTGTCAAGCTTGTCCCAGTCGCCGTATTGATGACATGAGCTGGCGTTCGGTTTAAGTTTCGGCAAAGCGTTTGTCAAAATTTCAGTGATGTGTTTTCTGTTGTTATGGCACAGCACGCCCATTGACCAGAAGAAGTCGACTGAGCCATCTTCGATGCAAGAGAAGGAATTATCTGTGACTTGGTTGCAAACCAAGCGGTCGCCATATTGTTTTTGATCAAGCCACTTGGTCACGTCTTGGTAGTCGACAGTGATCAACTTGCCGTTAGGAATGTGCTGAAGAATCGCACGACTCCAGGCGCCGTTGCCAGGACCAAGCTCCATCACAACAGAATCTGGTTTGATGAATGGCAAGACGGCTTGCTTGAAGACACGACGGTACGAACCACCGATGCGTTTCTCTTCGCTACGCCGAACTTTGTTGGGAAAAAGTCCAAGCACGTTTCCGCTGTCGTAACCGTAGTCAAATTCTTTCTTCAGCCAGTCCGTTGTCGGCATCACTTCATCCTTGTGTTTTTGCTTGCACGAAGGCGGGAGATTACAGGAACTTCGTTGACGCGTACAGGTCGATTGATCCCGCGTTTTTCCGCGTGAAGTGTTTGACGAACGGGGCTGGTTGTCTGACAATAGCCGGCGGATTTGTTCCTTTGATCGTGCTGAAGATCCAAAGTGGGTAACACCTGCCGGGTGTTTCCAAATCGAAATTGCAGCATCAAAACTAAAACAGATCTCACTTTCAGCATGGTCACTTCTTGCAGAAGTAATCCACTAACAAGAGAAACAAAAAGATGAATCAACCAACCATCAAATTCAGGACCTGGCTAGTCATCGGTTTCGTGATGTCGATTTTCGCCAATTCAAATTCGGTAATCGCTCAAGATGCCGAGCAAGTTTTCGATCCCAAATACAAACTCGAAACGATGGCGACGGGAGAGTGGTGGAAAGTCAAACCACACAAGCGTCGTTCGATGAACCTCAACGTTCCGCGCAATGAAGTCGTCGCGTTCGCAGTGTACACGCACGACCACGGCACTTTGAAATTGACTGCCCAACTGTTTCCCTTGATGCCCGACGAAGCCAAAAAGGTAACGCTGGAGTTGAAGGAAGAAGGTGGCGGATGGAAGCAGGCTGCCGAACAGCCGGTCATTGAACTTGGTTGGAGTGCCCACTTTCGAATTGACGATTGGGACAACACGAAGAATGTCGAGTATTGTGTCAAGCATGGCGAGAAAGCCGCGTTCGCTGGTTTGATTCGCAAAGACCCAATCGACAAAGAAGTCATTGTGGTTGGCAATCTTTCTTGTAATAGCTCACGCACGCCGGGACCGCGGCCGAAGATGATCGACAACTTGAAAAAGCTTGATCCCGATTTTTTGTTTTTCGCTGGCGACCAATCATACCATCACACTGAGCATACGTACGGCTGGCTTGAATTCGGCGTGCAGTTTCGCGACGTGCTGAGAGACCGTCCTGTCGTCACGATTCCTGACGATCATGATGTTGGTCAGGCAAACATTTGGGGAGAAAATGGAAAGGTTGCCACGGACTCAAAAGGACCAAGTGGAGGATATTTCTACCCTTCCAAATACGTCAACATGGTCCAGCGTTGTCAGACTTGGCATTTGCCAGACGCTTACGATCCGACTCCAATCGAAAATGACATCAGCGTTTATTACACGGATCTCACGATTGGCGGAATCAATTTCGCGATTGTTGAAGATCGGAAATTCAAGAGCGGGCCAGAGGGTAAGATTCCAAAAATGGGTCCGCGGCCAGATCACATTAACGATCCAAAATACGATCGCGCCGCGGTTGATTTGCCAGAATTGAAATTGATGGGCGATCGCCAGTTAAAGTTTCTAAACGAGTGGTCGCAAGACTGGACCGGCGCCGAAATGAAATGCGTGCTTTCTCAAACGGCGTTTTGCGGAGCCGTTCATCTTCACGGCCAAGAAGACAATCGTTTGCTGGCCGATCTTGACAGTAACGCTTGGCCGCAAAAAGGTCGCAACAAAGCGCTGACAGAAATCAGACGCGCCTGGGCTCCTCACTTGTGTGGCGATCAGCATCTAGCGGTATTTGTAAAACATGGGATCGAAAATTTTGGCGACGGACCTTACGCGTTTACCAGCCCGGCGATCGTGAACACGATCTACGGTCGTTGGTGGTGGCCAGAAGAAGAGAAGGCCGGACCCAATCCAGTTGCCGACAGTCCACTTCCGTGGACAGGCGACTTTCTTGATGGACTGGGCAATAAAATTTCCATGATGGCTTATGCAAATCCGCCTAATCGCCAAGACGAACAGCAGCGCGGCGATGGATTCGGCTGTGTTCGCTTCAATAAGAAAACACAAGTGGTCACGGTCGAGTGTTGGCCACGTTTTGCAGATGTCGATGATGGCGACAAAGCACAATTTCCAGGATGGCCAATTACTTTTGACTATCGAGACAACGACGGACGCAAGCCGGTTGGGTTCTTGCCAGAGTTGGTCGTAAACGGAGTTGATCGTCCAGTCGTCCAAGTCATTGAAAAGGCCACGGGCGAAATTCTTTACACCGTTCGGGCGACATCGAATCGTTTCAAGCCGCCCGTTTACTCCAAGGGCGAACACACAGTCAAAGTCGGCAAAGAGAAACCCGATGGAACAACGGTTGAGGGTTTGATTCCGGTTACCAATGGCGGAAGTGCCGAACTGCAAGTTGAGTTGGAGTAATTCTCAGAGGAACCGAAAAATCGTTATCAAGAGAGACGAAGCCTTGAAATTGTTTGTGCGAAATTTAGTGGGTGACTCTTGCCGAGAGTCACCAAGCCAATGAGTAGACAACTTATCGATTAAACGCTTGCTGAAATTGGGTCTTGCGTAAGTCTTGGAAACTTCCGGCAGAAGTTACCCACCAAAAGGTGCAATAATGCAAGTTGAAACAGATCTTGAAATTGAGGACGTGTCTTTTCCTCGTGCCGACATTGCGAGACGTTCGCCATGGACGCGGGTTGCGATTGTCGGTTTGTTGACTTGCATTGTCATCTATTTGATCGACATTACTGTTCTGAACATTGCGCGATACCAAGAGTGGAAGGGCCGGATTGATGTTGGTCCTGCGTTGCTCAGGCTGGCAACTAGCTCGGGTCAAAAATTTGGACTCTGCCGAATAGTGGGTTTGCTCTTCAGTAATCTTTTAAAGCGAAGAATTCTATTCGCAAACGTAATTGGTTCACGTCAAGTTTCGTAAAACGTCAACCGAAAAAGAACCTAGTGGTTCGTCAAAGCTTAAATTTGGGATTAGCCGCAGTGCGCTAGCACCCGGTTCCGTCGCGTAAAACCGGACGCTAACGCGTGGCTGCTAATTTTCAACATCCTAAAATTTGGCGACAAACCAATAGTGGTTTGCGAAAGTCGCGTTTTCGTGTAGTTGGAGTCTCAAGACTTCAGGTCGATTGAGTTTGTTACCCGTCCAACTGCGCGTCAATTCAATCATACGAACCACGAGTGTGAATCGCTTCTATTTCCCCAGTGGCAAAGGACAACATGGGTTTTCTTACCGGCAGTGTTACGTTTGAGCGTTTTCGAATTGTCAAAGATCCAACGGAATCTTTTGGCGAAGACCATCTAAAAATCCTCAAACAACACAGAATCGGAAAATCAGAAACGAACTTGCACGAACAAGCGAGTATCGGTTTTACCGGCGGTGCCCATTTGCTTGACACCAGCTTCGATCTCGAGAAAAACGTGCTTGGTGACGCAATGCACTTTGGGATCCGCATAGATTCTTGCAGCGTGCCGGGGCCGATTAAGCGGGCTTGGACGCAGATTGAACTTGCCGGCATCATGTCCGAAAATCTCGGCGCTCGACCGACGAAAACTCAACGCGAAGAAGCCAAGGAAGCGGTCGAAGCGCGCTGCGCTGCCGAAGCCGAAAAGGGCAACTACAAGCGGATGGGTGAGACGTCGGTGCTGTGGGACTCAAGCACAGAAACTGTTTTCCTCGGTGGCGCGAGCGAAAAAACAAACGACGCCTGCATCGACTTGCTCGAACGTGCGTTCGGTTTGGAATTCAGCCGCATCGCCTCGGGTAAATTGGCACTTGAATACGCCGAAGAAGCTGGCGTAAATGCTGATCTGTTCGCGATCGACCCAACTCCGTTTGTGGCTGACGAAGTCGCTGAAGTTCTGTGGTGGAACGGAATGACTGACAACTACGACTATCTCGGGAACGAGTTTTTGCTGTGGTTGTGGTGGAAGTGGGAAACGGGGTCGGACACGATTCCGCTAAGCGACGAAACGGAAGTCACCGGTATGTTTGCCCGTTCGCTCAGTCTTGATTGCCCCAAAGGCGAAAAC
>CAYMFZ010000100.1:0-3370 GCA_964389585.1 uncultured Pirellulaceae bacterium
AGCTTGCCGATACTTCCTATGTTGACCCACATTTTCGAAAGGTTGCAATTTAGGTTGTAACGTCGCTGCTACAACCGCCAGCGAGGAGACGTTCCGAGAATGCAAGATCAAATACAGATCAAGAACATTCAGCAACTAAGACAACTTGTATCGCACACACTGTGCCAACAAAACGATTTCGAAGAAGGGATTTTTCAGGTCACCGAGAGAATTCTCACAAGAGGCAACCGGCCGTGTGGCATTTTCTTTTGTCTGCACGGGCCGCGAAGCGTCAAACTTACGGCCGTTTGGGAAACCGAAAAAAATTCGATCTTGTTTTACGGATCAACAGGTGAGCGTTTTAAAAAAACGGTGCTTTCGACTGCACCTAAAATCCTGTCGCAATAAATTCGCAAAAAAGTTTTGCACTCATATTAACTTTATTATCAAGGATACTCGATATGCTCGTTCTTTCCAGGAAGGAAAGTGAAAAGATCATGTTGGGCGACTCGATCGTCTTGACAATCGTGCGAGTTTCGGGAGACCGAGTTCGACTTGGGATCGAAGCCCCTTCTGATATGCTTATACTCAGAAAAGAGCTTGACCCTTCAGAAATTGATCAACTAGAAGCTTCAAAAAATCAAAACGGTTTAAACCAAAAGAAAAAAGTGGCTTAACGCCCAATAACTTTAGTTTGAATTTTCGTTTTCGTCAGGACGTCTTGTTTAGCCACAGGATTTTCCGCAAATAGAAAAGGGCAGTTGTGATTCCCGCACAACTTCGCCCTTTTTTTTGTGCGCTAAGAGGGACATTCTACTGTGATTGGCATCATTAAGGCCTTGTACCCGATTGAAGCTGTTTCTCAGATATCGATAAAGGAAAGTGTCGTCGACTCAGGATGAATCGTGACGCTTTATTTGTTAAGTGGGTGTGTTCGGCGGGGCGGCACTACTCAGTGACGCTGGAAAAGTAGAATGTCTCCTTTTCTTTACCTTTTCTTTGCCTGTCCCCTTTTCTTTGCTCCCCTTTTCCTTTGCCAGTATTGGGCTAACGCAACCGAAAAACAAAAAGAGAATTTCAGAGTTGAAGGCCAGATTTTCTTGCGAATGGATTTTCAATCTGTATACTACGTCCGACTTTTCTTTTACCTTTTCGGAGCAGAAAAATGATCAAGTATTGTTATCTGATCGGCGTTATCTCGATCCTGTCAATTTCTCCTAGTTTGCTTATTGGCCAAACGACTCCCGGTAACGGCCCAGGAGACCATTCATGTGCTGAGCACTCCGCTGACTGACACCAACACCCTAATGACGGCTACGTTTTTGCGCAATGGAAAATGATAAGCTGGAATCCAGAAGTTGTATACTCAGTCAAACTCGTGGACAAAAACTCTACGCCAGAACGATTTCTTTACCGAAAGTTTAGCAATTACACCTGTGAAACTCAGGGACCAAAAACCATTGCAGTCGAAGAAACTAAAACACATTCAGTCAAAGTTACAGGCGGTTGGGAAGTCGGTGGAAGCCTTGAGTGGGCTGCCGGAAATTTATTTGCGAAATGCAAAACAACAGTCCATGCAAAAGTTACTGGAAACGAAGAAAATTCGGACACAAAAGAGGTCAAAGTAACAGAGTCAATCGTCTACACAATTCCTCCATGCACTAAAATTGAGTATTGGTACGACATCATCAATCATACCGCCTCATATGAAATGTCTGCAGCAGATGCTGAATTCGTGTGCAAAGACTTTTACACTAACAAAAAAGAAAATTGGACTTGCAACAAAGCGATGATCTTTGCGAATGGAGTGGGGCATTCAGATGTGGATGAAGGCATTCGACCAATTCAAAAACTCTGTGATTGCGAGGATCCAAAACCGCCAATCGAGAAACCAATTGAAGAAGTAGTCATCAGATAACGGCCCGCCGTTCAAGCGGGGACAGCCCCGCTTCTTTTTCATTTAGCCCGTTTTTGGATAGAATTATGGCACTCAACTTTCGGCCATTCATTTACGTTGTTATTTTTTTAACTCTGCTCATTTCTGAGGCGAACCTCTTTGGTTTTCAAGCAGAAATTTCGAATCAAAACTCTCCCAAGAGCATTTTAGAAAGCATCGAAGAAGTAATTGCAACTCCCAAGAAAGAGGCCATTGAACTTGGTCGTAAAGGAATTCCTTCCCCCAAACCCGCAGCTCCTGATATTTCGTTAAAGGAACTAGAAGAAGTTGCCAGCCACCAAATTAGCGCGCTGAGTCGCGTCAAAAAAACGATCAACAAAAAAGAATTGATGCCTACATGGAATTTGATGATGCAAATCCACAGGCACCCAGACAAAAATTCGAATGATGTATTCAAGGCTTTATTCAAGCGGCTATCACGACTCGAATTGCCTCCAAGTGAATCTTTGACTGTTTATCGTGTGCTTGGGCAAGACGCATACTTCAATGGCAAGAACAAAACTGCTGAAAAGTACTTCAATCTCGCTTTCAACTTGTTTGCAAAAGCCAAAGAAGATGAAAAAGAATCGCTGTCTTTTTCTATGGGCAATATTATTTATTTAAACGGATTAGTGCTTTCAGAAACAGATGCGTCACCTGAAGTCGTTCGCGAAAACGATGAGTTACTGGTCAACGAACCCCTACTTTGGAGTCGCGCACCGGCAGAAACCCGCATCGACATTCTCTTAAGGCTAGGCAATTCTAATCTTGCCGACAAACGTTTTGGAGAAGCCGAAAAATGCTATGCAAAAGGCTTAGAACTCGCGAAACTCAAACGTCAAACTGACTTGAGTTATCGCTTAGATTTCGAACTTGGTTTGGTCGAAGTGCACCGAAATGTTGGGGTCCTTGACGAAAAACAAGTGATCCTGACGCTAGTTGAACTGAAAGACAAGCTTCGAGGGAAACAGTATTCCAATTACGATCATTTGATTGTGGCGTTGATCAAACACAGTAAAGAAGGTGGTGACGAAAATAAAGTCATTGAGTTGGTCACAGAACTAAATGATTTTTATCTCTCACCAATCAAGTCGGGTGATAGCTCTCATTTCGTGAGGACGAAGTATCTGAAGTCTGCAAGTGGATTGATAAACTTGCACCTTCATAGACAAGAATCGGCTGATGCAAAACGTGTGCTAGAAGAGGTAGTCGAATTTGGGGAACCCAGTGAAAGTTGGTTTAATTCGATTCCGGAAGAATTCTCCACAAACGCAAGGATGAATTCGATCGTTGTTCCCACCAAAGAATCACGCAACGACAAATAGCAGGCATCTGACAAAGCAAACAAAAAGAGCAAATAAAAGGGGACATTGTAGGGTCATTCTACTTATTGAAGAGCTGGTCGAGGAAAAGGGGCGCGGCTCATTGTTCTGTTCTTGTTTCCTTGGTCTGCCC
>CAYMFZ010000100.1:3380-7603 GCA_964389585.1 uncultured Pirellulaceae bacterium
GTTCAAGAGACCTCGACCTGGCATGCGATGGTAAATCGACTGGCATGAAAATAGCCTTGCGAATTGCTTGTAAGGAATGGGCGTTTCTCCAACTCGATTTCGAGACCAATTCGGCCATCAATGATGCAGACGTTCACTTGCACGCGAGTATTCTCCGGTCGACAAGATTTTCGGTACAATGGTGCTTCACAAACCTTGAAATGGTGGAGCTAAATTGTGCCCATTCGCTTGTTCGCTACGTTAATTTTATCGACGCTACTTCTCTTTCCGTTGGCCAGCGATTCCATTGCCCAAGAGCAAAGCGATCAAAAGCAATTTGAGGCACCGCCGAATACACAGGAACTAAGCGTTCCAATGACGCCGCCTAATGAAGCACTCAAAATGATGAGGCTTCCCGCGGGATTCAAAGCGACTCTGTTCGCGGCTGAGCCCGACATCCATCAGCCGATTGCAGTCACGACGGATTCCAAGGGGCGTTTGTGGGTGGCTGAATGCTACACCTATTCGGATCGCAAAGAAAATTACGATACGAATTTGAATGACCGGATCGTCATTTTCGAAGACACCGACAACGATGGCGTTTTTGATAACAAAAAGGTGTTCTGGGACAAATTCAAAAAGCTGACCAGCGTCGAAGTCGGATTTGGTGGAGTCTGGGTGACGGCGGCACCCAATTTGATGTTCATTCCTGACGCGAATGGGGATGATATTCCAGACGGCGAACCTGAAATTTTGCTTAACGGCTTCGAAGGCGATGTCATTCGACACAATATCGTCAACGGACTTCGTTGGGGACCTGACGGTTGGCTTTATGGTCGGCACGGAATTCAGGGAACTTCGTTTGTTGGTGCACCAGATGCAACCGAGTCGCAGCGGATTGCATTGAACTGTTCGATTTGGCGATTCCATCCGCAGCATCGGAAATTTGAAGTCGTTGCTCAAGGCGGAACCAATCCTTGGGGTTTTGACTTTGATGAACACGGCGAAATGTTCATGATCAACACGGTCATTGGTCATCTTTTCCATGTGGTTCCCAATGCTCGCTACCGTCGGATGTATGGTTCGCATTTCAATCCTCATATCTATCAAGTCATTGAGCAAACTGCCGATCACTTTCACTGGGACACCGGCGAGGAGCATTGGGCGGTCACCAAGAATGAAGGCATGTCAGACGGAACTGATAAGGCGGGCGGTGGACACGCACATACCGGCTTGATGATTTATCAAGGCAACAATTGGCCAGAGGAGTTCCACAACAAGCTCTTCACAGCGAACTTTCACGGGCGGCGCGTTAACAGTGACTCAATCCACCGCGAGGGTAACTCGTATATTGCCCATCACGGCAAAGACTATTTCAAAACCGATGATCCTTGGTTTCGTGGAATCGAGTTGATTTACGGTCCCGACGGTGGTGTGTTCATGTTGGATTGGTCTGACATTGGTGAGTGTCATGAGAACGATGGCATTCATCGGACATCGGGGCGAATCTTCAAACTAACACACGGGGAAGCCACGCTTGGCCCCATCGAGAACCTAAAAACGTTTGATATACAAAAATGGATCGAACTGTTGAATCATCCAAACGAGTGGTTTGCTCGCAAGGCGCGAAAGAGACTTCAAGAAACTGCGGCGAAGATGGCTGAATTGGAACTAACCGGAGATGAAAAAAGCCAATTGATCGCCGATGATTTTCTCAGAAAGGACCTGCCTGAAAAGTTTAAGACTGCTTACGAGGCAGCAACTTCGGTGAAGTCGAAATTGCGAATCATCTGGGCTCGATATAGCTGTGAATCATGCTGCGATATGAATTCTGAAGACTGGTTGCTCGAATGTTTAAATGACAAAGACGAACACATTCGCGCATGGGCAGTCCGCTTGTTGGCCGATGGTCTTACCGATCCTTCAGAACAAACGGCAACCAAATTACTTGAAATGGCTAACGACGATCCATCAGGTTTAGTTCGACTGTATTTGGCCAGCTCGATTCCACGATTCGACTCAAAAGTTGCCCTCAATATTGCCGCCAGATTATCTCGGCGAGAGGAAGATGCCAAGGATCGAGTTCAACCCAAATTGATTTGGTGCGGACTGGAGCCCTTGGTTAAACCCAATGCTGCGACGGCAAGCACCATGGCGATGATGTCAAAAATGCCTTTGATTCGACGTAATATTGCGCGTCGATTGACGAGTGAAATTGATTCGGATCCGACGATTGGAATCTTGGTGTTCGGCATGCTCCCCAAAGCAGGCCGTTCGATTCAAGTCGACTTTCTGACTGGCGCGTCGCAAGCGCTCAATGGATGGAGTTCCTTAAAAACTCCTGATAGCTGGCAGCAAGTGTCTTACGAACTCGCCGCAAAAAATGATCCAGAGATAAATCGGCTTTTGACTGAAATCAATTTGGTTTTCGGCGATGGACGAACTCTCGATGCGCTCAAGGAAATTGTTAATGACAATTCTCGAGATGTCGTCGCACGTCGCAATGCGATTGCTTCGCTTTCAAAATCCAATGAAGCAGCAAATCTTTTTGAATTTTTAAAGCCACATCTCACCAATAAATCTTTGAGCAACGAAGTCGCCAAGGCCTTTGTGAAATGCAAAGAACCCGCCGTCGCGAATCTGTTGTTGAGGCAACACCGAAAGATGGATCCCGAAGGCCAAGCGTCCGTCATCAACGTCTTGGTCGCAAGAAAGCCTTGGGCCAAAAAACTACTGACCAACGTTCAGCAAGAAAAGATTTCCAAGACAGCAATTACTGCATCACATGCTCGCCAAATTCAAAACTTTGAAGACGAAGAGCTAAACGGCCTGCTCGCTTCCACTTGGGGTGAAGTTCGACAAACTTCCGCCGATCGACTCGAAGAGATTGATCGACTTCGCGCCAAGCTATCTCCCAATGCGATCAGCGATGCTAGTTTAGAGCTTGGTCAAATGACGTTTGAGAAGTCTTGTGCGAGTTGCCATACGATGTTTGGAAGCGGAGGAAAGATCGGCCCTGACTTGACTGGTTCTGATCGAAAGAATTTGAATTACATTCTGGAAAACGTCGTCGACCCAAGTGCGTCCGTGGCAGAGAGCTATCAGACGTCCGTGATCACGCTTGACGATGGACGATTCGTGTCTGGCGTAGTGGTTGCCGAAAACGATCGAACGATTCAAGTCCAAACAAAGGACGATTTGCTGACGATTGATAGAAACACAATTGAGCAGCGTAAGAAAACCAAGAACTCGCTCATGCCAGACGGTTTGCTTGACAATCTGTCTGACGAGGAAATTGCAGGATTGGTTAAGTACCTATCTAAATAGCGACTCCGTTTTCTTCGAGTTGTTTACCATCGTGTTTTGACGCAAATCAAGCTTGTCTTTAGACTGGATGGAATCGCAAATCTATTTCACAAGAGTCTCGTGGACGATGAAACGCTACCAACCGACATGGTTTCTATTAGTGGGCTTGGTCTACTTGTTCGTGCTTAACTTCATCGGTGGATTAGTCGTTGGGCAAGAGGCTGATTCGAAGGCGTTTACTGATGAGCAACTTGAGTTTTTCGAATCGAAAGTTCGACCGCTTTTGATTGAGCGATGTAATGATTGTCACGGCCCCGAATCAAAACCGATCGAAGGTAGTCTAAACCTTTCGTCTCGTAAGTCGATTTTGCGAGGGGGCGACACGGGGCCAGCGATTGTTCCGGGCCATGCTGATGAAAGCCTCTTGATCGACGCAATCAATTATGGCGACGTTTACGAAATGCCTCCTGACACCAAAATGTCAGACGAGGAAATTGCCATCCTGACAAAATGGGTTAACGATGGCGCGGCCTGGCCTGCTTCTGCTGATGTCGACGTGGAAGTCAAAGAGGCTTTCGATATCAAGGCACGTAAGGCGGCGCATTGGAGCTGGAAGCCAATCCGCAAACCCAAAGTTCCAAAGGTTGAAGATACCACTTGGCCTCTTGGTCCAATTGACAACTTTGTTCTAGCCAAACTTGAAGAAGCTGAACTCGCGCCAGCCTCAGACGCACCAAAGTTGAAACTAATTCGCCGCGCTTATTTTGACTTGATTGGGCTGCCACCGACACCAGACCAAGTAGAAAAATTTCTCAAAGACGAATCAGAGACCGCGTTTGAAAAAGTGATTGACGAGCTCCTCGCGTCGCCACGGTTCGGAGAAAGATGGGCTCGGCATTGGATGGATCTGACTCGTTATGCAGAGACGGGCGGTCACG
>CAYMFZ010000100.1:7613-12538 GCA_964389585.1 uncultured Pirellulaceae bacterium
CTTGATTCGCGCGTTCAATGAGGACGTTAGCCATAAAGATTTGATTCACGAGCACATCGCCGGAGACTTACTTACAAATCCCCGTCGGCATCCAACGGAAGATTTCAACGAATCAATATTGGGAACCGGTTTCTGGTTCCTGGGAGAATCGAAGCACGCACCCGTTGACTCTCGAGGTGAAGAAGCCCGAACGATCGACAATCAAATCGACGTCATGACTAAGTCTTTCATGGGGCTAACCGTCGCGTGTGCTCGCTGCCACGATCACAAGTTTGACGCGATCTCAACCGAGGACTATTACGCACTTTCAGGTTTCTTGCAAAGTTCGCGGCGTCAAGAAGTGATGTTAGATCCCGGGCGAAAAATCGAGAGCAAATTCAATGAGGTAAATAAGAAAGTCGAAAAGGCTGGCGTTTACATCAATCGGATTTCAAAACGTTTGGTTGACTCGGTTTCGGAAGACAACAGAGCTGAAACCTCGGCTCGCGTTGCACGATACTTGGACGCGGCGCTGGAGGTGCTTCGCAATGACCAATCATGGAATTCGAAGACGGTAAAGATCGAAGGCGAGAAGCTGAAGCAACTGAGTGTCAGCAGTGGAGAAACGCTCGTTCAGTCGATTCCAAAGCGGGACAAATTCTCGTGGAGTGGCGACAAGCAATATTGGTGGAAGCACGGAAAGCCCGGCGATTCTTGGAAGCTCGAATTCAAGATGCCGCTTGAAGTCGAAACCAATTGCAATATTGATGTCGTATTGACCAATGCGTTTGATTACGGCGCAGTAAAGATTTCGGTCAATGAGAACGTCGTTGTTGAACGGCTTGATTTGTATTCAGTTGATTTACAAACGACTCAAGTCGAGTTGGGAGAAGTGTTGCTGAAACCTGGCAAGAACCAGTTGTCTTTCGAGTTGTTAGAGCGGAATGAAAAAGCCAGCCCGAGCGACATGGTTGGTGTTGATTTACTTGAGATCAAAACAGTGACTAAGTCGTCGTCGAATGATGCTTCTGCGGCGGCGATCGCGAAACGAGACGACATCGAACTTGATTTGTTGCAACGCACGATTGATGGGATCAAGTCGATCAAAACTTCGAAGTCTGGTGAGCTTGAATTCCTTAAGAAGGCGTCACGATATACTCAGCCACTTGATAGTTCCTTCGCGGTGAAATCCGAAGAATTCGCAAGCGTTGAACGGTCAAAGATGGAGACCTTTCTTGCGGAATCAACTCTTTTTGCGTCGTTTGAAAGTGGGCTGCCAGAGGATTGGTTCAGAACCGGATTCGCGTTCCCAGAACAGACAGATGATTCGGATTCACCCTCGCGATTTTCTTCGACGAATTCGGCAGTGAGTGAACTGGGGACCGTAGACAGTGGAAAATTCGGAAACCGTTTTTGTGGCGTGATCCGATCACCGACTTTCGAACTAACACACAGCAACATTCAATATCGCATTCGCGGTGAAAACGTAACGATCCGTTTGATTATCGACGGGTACGTGATGGATTCTTTTAATGCTTTGCTGTTTAAGGGATGCACGCTTGAACTGAAGAAATCCGATGCGTTCGCGTGGCACAGTCAGTCGGGCGACATCAAGAATCATTTGGGAAGTCGCGCGCATATTGAAGTCATTGACCACGGCGATGGCTATTTCCAACTTGATGAAATTCGTTTTTCCAACGGAAAAGCTCCGGCTTCAACATCAAGCGTTTTCAGTCAGGTTGTTGAGAAGGGATTTGAATCGCAAGCCAAGTTTTCAGAATCTGTAAGTGACTCGATCTGTGGTCAACTAACTAGAGACGACAATCCTGCGTTTTCGGCTGTTGCAAGTTGGTTGATTGATAATGACTTGGCCGATCTCTTCGAACTGAAAAGCAAAAAGCAAATCAGTTCGAGACGTTCGCCATCAATTCAAAAGGTTTCGATTACAACCGGTGATGTTGCCAGTCGGGCGATCGAAGAGATTGCGAAACTTAAGTCGATTCGCGAGCAGATTGCGGGCTTGAACAAGCAGACTCCGAAGCCGAAATTTGCACTCGGAATGACGGACGGATCGGGTGAAGAAGAAAAGATCTTCATTCGTGGAAACCACAAAACACTTGGGAAGGTCGCGACGCGTCGTTTCCTATCGGCTTTGTCCAATCGACCTTTGAATCCAGCCGATGGAAGTGGGCGGAAGTTGCTTGCCGACAAGATTACTGCCCCGGTTAATCCGCTGACGACTCGCGTTGCAGTAAACCGAATTTGGCATCATTTGTTTGGGCGGGGCATTGTGGAATCGGTTGACAACTTTGGGGTTCTTGGAAAAAGCCCAACCCATCCCAAGCTACTCGATTATCTCGCAGTTGAGTTTTCCAGAGATCGTCAATCGATAAAACGAATGATCAAGCGAATGATGCTGACCCGAACTTATCAAATGTCGAGTACGCCCAGCGAAGCCTCCTCCGAGAAAGATCCTGACAATCAGTTGCTGCATCGAGCCAGGATTCGTCGACTTCAAGGCGAAGCGATTCGTGATTCGATTTTACAAGTCTCGGGTGAGCTCGATTTGAAGATGTTTGGCCCCTCGGTGCCCATTCACTTGACGAAGTTCATGCAGGGGCGAGGCAGGCCTCGAAAAAGCGGGCCTTTGGATGGCAATGGGCGTCGAAGTATCTACGTCTCGGTGCGTCGAAATTTTCTTTCGCCGATGATGCTGGCTTTTGATACGCCAATTCCATTCAACGCGATTGGTAAACGAAATCAATCTAACGTCCCTGCTCAGGCTTTGATCTTGATGAACGATCCGTTTGTCATTCAACAGGCCGACAAGTGGGCGCAGATGTTGATTAAGTCTGACCAGTCGGTTGAGGAAAGAATTGATTCGATTTATCAATCCGCCGTTGGTCGCTCACCAGATCAGTCTGAACTTAAACGCGGATCTGATTTTGTGAAACAACAGGCTGCAGCGATTGGGATTGAAGATGACGACTCGCTCAAACACGCGGGCGTATGGAGAGACTTCTGCCATGTGATGTTTAACTTGAAAGAGTTTATCTACATCGAGTGATGGACTTACAAAGAAACAGCGACAAATCGAGAACTCTAATGACCAAACGAACGCATTGTGGAAACTTTCGACCTGTTGGATTTACACGTCGCGAGATGTTGAAGAACGCCGCGTGCGGGTTTGGTTCTGTCGCGCTTGCGTCGTTACTTGCAGAAAAGAGTTTTGCTGGTTTGTCCTCGGTTGATGATAAGCCGATTGCCACTCATCACGCAGCCAAGGTCAAGCAAGTCGTCTACCTCTATATGGATGGTGGCCCCTCGCAGATCGACACTTTTGATCCCAAGCCTCGTCTGGCGAAAGATCACGGCAAACCGTTTTCGATGAAGATTGAACCGACTCAGTTCAACAACATCGGGAACACGCTTAAGAGCCCTTGGAAGTTTAAAAACCACGGGGAATCCGGGACGCCCGTCAGCGAGTTGTTTCCACATGTGGCCAAACATGTTGATGATTTGGCTGTGATTCGTTCGATGACGAGCGATTTTTCTGAGCACACAAATGCGAATTACTTTTTGCATACGGGAAATGGTTTCCAAGGACGTCCGAGCATGGGAGCTTGGTTTGGGTATGGATTGGGAAGCGAATGCCAAGATCTTCCCGGCTTCATCGTTCTCAACGGAGGGCTGATTCCGCCCGGTGGTTTGGACTGCTTTAACAGCGGGTTCTTGCCGGCGTCTTATCAGGGGTCGATTTTCAACGCGGGCGATTCGCCGATCGCTAATATCAAGGCGACTGAGAAAACGAAAGTGTTGCAGCGAAACAAGCTTGATTTCCTAAATAAGTTGGACGCTGCAAGTCTGGAAAAAATTGGCGCCGTCGACCAAATTGAATCGGCGATTTCAAATTACGAGTTGGCGTATCGGATGCAGTCTGTTGTGCCAGAGCTCGCAAGCCTCGATGGCGAGACTGAAGCGACGCAAGAGATGTATGGCTTGAATTCAGCCAACGCAAAAACTGCGGTTTACGGTCGTCAATGTCTTCTCGCTCGGCGATTGCTCGAAAAGGGTGTTCGGTTTATTGAGTTGACTTGTCCAGGTGTAGGGCATGATCGTTGGGATCAGCACAACAATTTGAAGAAAGGCCACGAAGACAATGCGATGGCTGTTGATCAACCGATCGGTGCATTGCTTTCGGATTTGAAGCAACGTGGAATGCTTGAAGAGACTTTAGTTGTTTGGTCGGGGGAGTTTGGGAGAACGCCTTTTGCGCAGGGAGCCAATGGACGCGACCATAATCCATGGGGCTTTAGTTTGTGGATGGCCGGCGGCGGAATCAAAGGCGGGACAGTTTACGGTGCGACCGATGAATTTGGCTACAAAGCGATTGAGAATAAGCTTCAGATTCACGATTTACACGCCACGATGCTGCACTTACTGGGCATTGACCACGAGCGTTTGACCTACCGTTGGTCTGGTAGAGATATGCGACTAACCGACGTCCACGGTAAATTGATCAATGGAATTTTGGCGTAGTGCCCAATCAATCTTTATTCGTTTGGTGAGCCGTGGCCGGGCATTTTGGATGACGCAATTCAAATGAGATGTCGCGTGTTTGGAACCTATCCCAAAAACCAAGCGGCTGTCGACAGTGAGCCGCACGCGCCAGCCGCGGGGCCACCAAAAGCCGGGGGGGGTTTTGTGGGTTTTGGGGTGGGGCCCCCCCCCGCCTTCATTGTTAAACCCCGCCGGCTGGGGTGGGTCCTCTGGGGGCGTGCTTGCCGCCACGCTGTCGCGGCGACCCGTGGCGCCGATGCGCCTGCCGACGACGACGACGAGCTAGAGCGCGCGATTCACAAACGCGACGCCCCCGTGCCGGTCGCCGCGTTCGATCCGGCCCTGGTCGACGACCGGAGTGTCGAGCACGATCTCCGCGGAACGGA
>CAYMFZ010000100.1:12548-12960 GCA_964389585.1 uncultured Pirellulaceae bacterium
CCCGAAGGCGCTAGCCGCGGGCCAACTAACGGCGTGGCGTGTTTTGCGGGTTATTCCCACCCGCGGCTTGCGCCTTCGGCTCACAACTTTTGGAATAGGCTCTTGGCGTTTTCAATTCTGTTTCTTAACATCTTTCGAAAGACTCGTAACCTCGTCCACTACCTTGGTTGGAAGTTTCTAATTCAAAACTAAAGCTTGCCAAGTTTCGTGCGAGCTGTCTTTGGGGTTTAGACCTGTCAACATTCGCAACGCTTGGTCGATTGCGATGTGGTATTCGCTTTTTTGGTTCGCGTATATTTTCTTCTCGGCAAGAAACTCTACTTTCGAAAGTGGTTTGTTGCGAACGACGTAATCAAACCTTTGATTTTCTGGCCAAGGCGCCGCGTTCTCGACTTTTTGAACCACTGAAAAG
>CAYMFZ010000101.1:0-12902 GCA_964389585.1 uncultured Pirellulaceae bacterium
CATAATCCCAGGGGCCGCCTGTCGTCAATTTTTGTTGGCCGTGTTGTCGGGCCCGGTTGACGACCCAGCCGAGAGGAACGGCTTTTTCTCGCAAGCGTTTAGCCAAAGCCTGAGCAGACTCGCCCTTAAGTGTGATGCCAGAGATTAAGACGCCTTCTTCGTTGCCACCAATTTTTTGGACTACCAGCTCTTGAGTTCGAAGCTCAACCAACAAGTTCAACAGCTTGGCGATTCGATCGTTTTGGTTGCTTAAGAAAAATCGAATTCGCTTAAGGTCATCACTCAACGCGACGTCTTCTGATTCAACTTCCTCGCGCTGTGAAAGAATCGACATCAGTTGAGAATCGAACTTCTTTTTTTCGATTGCCGGTTGCTTTGTCAATTCGATTTGTTGAACAAGCTCGACGTTGCTTTGGCGAATGTACTGCCAATGCCAAAAGCAGAATCCAATCACGGCGATCGCGATCGCGGCTGACACTAAATGTCGAATCGGAGTTGAGCGTGTTCCCTTCGTCAGTCTAATAAGTGGCGCGGTAAACTCACGCATCCGCTGAACGTAATTTGCAGCGACGTCAGCCGCGTACCGGGTCAGATTTTCATCCTCGTCCAACGCGATCCACGAAACCCAATCGGATTCATTTGCGGATTGAGGCTGCGCTAAAGTCCCACCGTTGAGAACGGGCAAGTTGTCAAACGAATTCGCGTTTTCAAGACTCGCTTGTTTGACGCTAACAAGATTGCTTCCTTTTTGTGAAAGCTGAAATGCGAGGTCGTCCCAGATTTCAATCGAATTGGAGTTTGCGCCGAATCGAGCCAGTCCCGCAGGATGGGCGATTGAGATTTCACGACAACCCACTTGTTCCAGAATCTTGTTGACATGATCCAAATCAGACTGCCGAATCGCGCTGACCCAATACTGCTGATGGTCGTCTTTTGTGCCAAGTGCTGACCAAGCGAGCGAGACCTCATCGATGTCGATTCCCGAAAGCGTTTCCGCTTCGAACTTCAACGCTTCTTGAAGTTCGTCTGGTTCAATGCCTGAGCCACTTAATCTCGGCAGCGCGACGACTTGTGTCCAAACGTCTGATGAAAGAACAATCGTTCGCGCGGCGAGTGGCGGGTGGCCTGCGATGACTTGAGAGACGGAATCGCCCAATGTGGATTCAACGTCGACTTGTTCGCGCAGGAAAAAATTAGTGGTAGGTGCTTGAGGGTTGAGTGAGGCGTCAAGTAATGACTTGGTTGAATCGAGGTGCTTGTTCGAAAAGTCGGCGCGGACGACTTGCCGGTTGAAAAGAAGGATTACCGAAATGTCCGGTCGCTTGGGCATTCTCTTTAACTCGTATATGGATGACTCGGATGCGAAACCTGTCTTGGATTCGCGATCCATTGGCTCAGCCTCGGCCAGAGTCTCGATCCTAATTGTTCCAGTTCTTTTCGCTTGCCGGAGCTCGCAGGCGAGGCCGCGAGCTGCTCAAACGGTGCTTGCAAACGACTCATCAACAATGGTCGATGACTCGATTAGTTCTAAAGCTCATCCAGTGTTTTGGTTTGAAAATCAAAGACCACCACGATTCCCTCGTGAGTCACTTGGACGTACTTTGTTTTTCGCTGCCCGTTCACATCCGCCACGATCGCTCGAAGGCCAATTGGAACGTTTGCAAATCGAAAAGAACCAGGCTGTTGATCTTCATCGTCCAATACGGCGAGCGTTGTCAACGAAGTTTCAGGGTCGGGCACCAACAAAGCGACTTGGGTCGTCGTGTTCTCGGGGTTGTCCAACAAAAGTTTGCCGGTTACCTCGACTCTTCCTGTTGTAAGCTCTGTGGAGATCGTTTGCGGTTCGGTTTGATTGGAGTCCAACGGAATAGTGATTTGAAGCTGGCAAAACTCACCATCCGCGTCGAGTGCTGCCTCAGGCGGACGCCCCCAAGGATCCTTCAACGAGTCCGCGCCCGCGGGCAATGCAAGGTAAGGTCCTCGCCATCCACATGGCAAACGGATACTAGAATAATCAACAGGTTGGTTTGGGCCGGGGCGAAACTGAAACGGATACTTTGTGCCAAGTTCAGACTCCGCATCCCAAAGCTCATTTAGAATTTCTGGTTGGATTTGTGAAAGGTCAACATTCGACGGAGAGTTTTCCATTCGAGGACAACGTCCTACATCGGCAACGAATCCACTGATCAGTGGTGTCCCGTCGAGTTGATACTTCTGTGCGGGGCCAACGGTCGCTGATTTGATTTCCGCAAGCAGTCTTGAAGCCGATTCAAATCGTTGCTGATCGACTTGCGGTTGAAGCGACTGAACGGCGACGGTTGCAACGATGGCAAGAATTACCAAAACGACCATTAGCTCAAGAAGTGTGAGTCCGCGCCGCGCGGTGAGACAATCTCCTTGCCGATTCGAAACTAGCAGAGTCGCAAGAATTGTCGCACGCATTAGCCTCACCGATTGTTGGAAAGACTTACTTGCGATTGTCAGGGAAACGAAGAAATAAAACCAAGTCATCGCCGCACTCAGAAAGTGTCAGCTCGTTGACTTCATCCTCTCCTGGCTTCATGTTGCTAAGGTCCGCTGGCGTTTCAATTTCGCCATTGGGACCAGCCGAGACGACGCGAATGTACTTCGACTCGGTTTGATTCACGTTTCCGTCGCGATCAAAATCAATTTGAAGTTCGAGTTCGTTGCCCCAAGCATCAACGATGGTTGGCTCGCCTGTTTCGCTGCGACCTGTTGGGCGAATGTAAGGACCGTTCCAGCCGATTTTGTTGACTGGATCGTACTGTTGAAGTTCGGGAGCCGCGTCAGCCAAATGCTCGGGAGCGACTTCTTGGACGAGATCGTTGATCTTGCGAGGGAGTGCGTTTGTCTTGTGCGACAGCGATTCGATTACGCCGTCTTCGCCCGCGATGGCTTCACGCACGGTGTTGAGCGTGGCTTGGGTTGCAATAGCCGTTGGCGTCTCCGACACACCTGACGGCGTAACGATTTTGACATTATTGAATGTCGGGACAACGATCAGCGCCGTCGCGACAAGGATCAACAGAACCACCATCAATTCCAGCAGCGTAAGGCCAGCGCGATAGTGAGCAATGTTTCGAGTTTTGGTTTTGATAAACATGATGCAACAATCAAGAGATCAAGCGGCTTGAGGCAATGGAAGTGGCGTCAAGCATCAGTTTTGATCGGTGTAATAGTTCTTGAGTTCCTTGGAAACACTGTGAATTCCGTTTTGACCGGGAATGGCTGCTCCGATGTAACGGGCGACCGACTCGGATTCGCTTCTAGATTTTAGTTCAACCAAGATCAGATATCTGGAATACATTTCTTTTGGTGTTTGGGCTCGATCATCCGAGTAATGCATGGGGGCTTCGGAAAAAGCCGCCTTTTCGCCCGCGCCTACGAGCGAGCATTGTTGACCAAGTCCAAACACTAAATACTTGGCTCCTTCGGCTGGCTCGAAATTCCAACCCTCTCGCA
This sequence comes from uncultured Pirellulaceae bacterium, assembly GCA_964389585.1. Classification (GTDB taxonomy): domain Bacteria; phylum Planctomycetota; class Planctomycetia; order Pirellulales; family Pirellulaceae; genus Mariniblastus. The sequence continues at coordinate 3,484 of CAYMFZ010000101.1, forward strand.
ACGTCGTGAGCGCAACGTCAGGACTGAGCATGCAGACGCGTGAGTCGGTTCCAATTTCAATCGGCAACTGTTCATGTGAGCTGAAGGTGGCATTTTCGGAATCTGAATTGGCTGGCACTAATTCCGTCACGCCAACATCTCGCAATGCTTCGACTTCGGCGGGTGAGAGATTGGTCGCTTCGAAGAATTCACTTCCTCCCACGAATCCGGGAATGCTCCCATCAAGCGAAGCCGCGCCTGAGATTAGTGAATCGAATCGGTTGCCAATTTCGCCTTGAGATAACATTCCGTTGCGACGAATGGTCGCGTCGATCTCAGGGATATTGGATGCAGCGGTGGCGACTTGGGTACGCTTCAGCATTCCTGGAAGTGTCGAAACGACGATCCCACCCAGCGCGATCAAGATCGTCAGCACCACCAATAGCTCAAGCAACGAAAGTCCTCGGCGAGCCGACTCCTTACGAAGTACCAACACGGCAAGTGACCGCCGGTGGTTCGCATTCGAATTTTTTGGTGATGAATGGTTCATTGGTTTGATCGTGTTTCGCCAAGACGAAAACCCCTACAGAATGGCGCTTACATCTTATCGACCGACTAACTGTTGATATCAATATTCTAGCCGTCTACCTAGATTACCAAGCTAAAACTGATTATCGGGACGATCGATCCATCGAGAAAGCTCGATTTTGTTCATATTCAAACAGAAATATTGAAATTCGAAGGAGGCGTTTTGAGGGTTGGGCCACGTTATTCCGGCTTGAAACCTTCACAAAAGCGTGAAGGTTTCGAATAACGATCACAGTTTTGTTTGAGCACTGGAACAAGGTTTCAGCGACGCTTCGTTCAAGTAGTTTTTAACATTGGGTCAGCATTCTCGAACACGAAGTCAGCAAACGCTTTTGTCGCACCGGGTTCGAAGCTGCCCTGGCGCGTTCAACCTCCTCCAATTTGTTGCGCTCAACCCTCCCCTCGCTGCGGCGGCAACCCCCCCAGGGGGGGGGGGGGATTTTAAAAACCCCCCCGGGAGGGTCGAGCGCAGCGAGGGGAGGGTCGCAAAAGAAACCGCGGAGCTCGACGAAAACGCGCGCATGAAGCGCGTCTTATCTTATTCAGGCATCGCATCCTCAAACGCCGAACCGCCACCCACGACTGGAATTTCGATTGACGTTGCGTCAAGGTCGATGGTGAGTTTGGTTCCGGGGTCAGGCCAAAGCGTAAAATCGCGATCGCTTGAGAAGATCATCAATCCAATTTGCTGGCCAGCCGGAATGATTTGATCGTCCGGCTCCAAGTCAAAACTCAATTCGTAAAACTGTCCCGGCACGAGGGCTTCGCTATCGGTCAGTGATTTGTGATTTTGAGGATCAGCCCACCCACGCGTAATGATGTTGTCATTGAGCTTCATGGATTGCGTCCAAGGAAGCGAGACCATCCAAACAGAAAGGTTGGCGGCCGTTTTCTCTGAAGCGACTTTAATCTTGATCTTCGAAGTGCCTGACAGATGGACCGGCTTGTCGAAAACGGGCGTCACGTAGAGTAGGCGGTTCTGCGACTCGGCAGCTTTGGCCAATCCGTTTCCACCGATTCCAACATCATCGATCAAGTGCTCAAGTCCTTGTTTCGCGTCCGCACTTTCCCTTGTCAACGCACCCGCTCTGTTGCCACCTTGATTCAGGTAGAGCCTGACGGGAGCGGCTTCGGCGTGAGGATACGCCGCATAGGGTGTCGGGTTTTGTGGTCGAGCGTCTTCGCGAACAACCCACGATTTTTCATCGTTCTCAACACCATTTTCGACACCATGCAAGTAACGAGTGAACCAGCGGTTCATTAGCTTCATTGGCACATAGCCTCGATGACCGCCTTGATGAAGATAGGCTTGTAGCGGGACGCCCTTTTTCTTTAGGGCCTCGTGGATTCGGATCGTGTGACTCGGCATCACGTTCCAGTCATTAAATCCGTGAGCCATCAAAGCAGCGGCTTTGAAATTGTCCAACTGTTTCGAATAGTCGCGACTCGCCCAAAACTCGTTGTAGTCACCAGTGATGCGATCCTGATTGTTGGCGAACAGCTTGTCACGAATTTCACAATTGCAATGCTCTCGCATTTTCGGATCGCCACTGTGAATGAAGTTGTAAAGCACGTCGACGTCTTCACCCATGTACCCGCCCGGATGTCGGACCAAACCATTTGCTCGGTAGTAGTGGTAGTAAGACGTGTTTGGCGCGATGGGAATGATCGCCTCAAGTCCTTCGACACCCGTCGTTGCCGCCGCAATGGGAAGTGTTCCGTTGTAAGACGTTCCCGTCATGCCGACCTTTCCACTGCACCAGTCAGCGGTCACTTCTTCGTTGCCATCTACAGAGGTGAACCCTTTAGCGCGACCACACAGCCAATCAATTACCGCTTTGGGAGCAAGTGATTCATTCTTTCCGCCGATCGTTGGGCAGCCTTGAGAAAGTCCGGTTCCTGGCGAGCACGAATGAACAACCGCATAACCTCGTGGCACCCAAGCCTTCGTATGCGAGTTCGAAATAGAAGGGCGATTGCTTTGCTGCACAATCTCGGGTGGCTGAATATGGTTAGAGGGTTCTTCGCCTAACTCGTGTTCTGGATTCCACATGAATGGTTTTTCAGTCGATCCAATTCCCGAAAAGTACGGGCTCGTCACGTAGACCACGGGAACTTTTAGGCCCTCGGTTTCTGTTTGTTTTTGTCGACACACTGAAACATGCATTCGATCATTCGAACCACTGTCATCGGAATCGAATTCGGTTTCTACCCAAAGATCATGCTTGATCCAGTCTTTGCTTTCGGAGAACGCATCAACAACTTGGGCCTGTCCGTCTTCAAAAACGGGAACTGCTTTTTCTTGAATCGCAGTATCCTGAGCCTTGGCTAGATTTTGAAGAATCAAGAGATGAAGAACCAAAAGGCAACCAGTGAAAATGGCGGTCGTGCCGCGAGTCGGTTGGTTAAGTTTGAAATTGCTCATACTTCTCTCGTTCGTTGGATCAAAATCGGAAAACACACTTTAACATCAGCCAATCAGAGTCTCAATCTCTGGAGAACTTCAAAGTCGAAATTCAATTCGACTTTCATTTATTGTTGTTGCACGTTTTGGTGGGTAACTTCTGCCGGAAGTTTCCAAGAACCAAAAGCAAGCCCCAGTTTCAAGCAGTGTTTGATTAACAAAGTAGTCTAATCATTAGCTTGGCAACTCTCGGCAAGAGTCACCCACTAAATTTGGAATGAACAATTTCTAGGCTTCCGTCTTTTGAGAGCGATTCGCGTTTTCCTTCTAACAGCTATTCGCGATTTTGGATAAAGCGTACCAGTACAGTTTCGACGAACACGATGTTGGGCAGATACCAAGAAAAAGCCAACACCATTCAGGTGTTGGCTTGGTTTTTTAAGAGTCTGCCGTTGAGCAGTAGTCAAAGAATCAGAGAGAAAGAGAGCAAAAAATTAGAAGTCCGAAACGTCGGCCGACTTTTTCTTTTTGCCTGTTTTCTTGCCAGTCTCTTTTTCTTTCTTAAGCTGCTCCAAGAAAGGTTTGATGTCTCCTTCTTGACCGTTCGCGTTTTCGAGTGCCTTTGTTTGAACTTCGATTGCGCGATCGAGGTCGCCATCGACTGCATAAACCAAGTGAGCCAGTGTGTCGAGAATCGCACCACTTTCTGGTTCTGCCTTGGCGGCGTACTCGGCCCCCTTCAATGCGGCTTTCAAAACGTCGTCGGCGACATTTCCTTTTGCTTCATGCTGCTCGTAGATGCCCCAAGCGATTTGGTTCAAGCCCATGCCGTTGTCTTTGTTCTCTTCAACAAATTCAGATAGTGCTTCGCCGGCACCGTCCAGCTTTTTCTCGATCATGATTTGTAAACGCTGAGCGCCCATCGCACTCTTCATGTCCGCAAAGTCTTCATCGGCCATGAACTTTTCTATCAACTTGATGGCGCCTTCGGCGTCATCGTCATTCATCAATTCTTGAATGTCACGAAAGGCGTTCGCCATTTTGCGACGCGACTTCATTTCGTTGGCACGTTTTTCTTGCTCTTTTTTGTATTCAACAACAAACTCTTCGCGGTCCCATTCGTCGTTGACGACTTGCTTAAGTGGTTTATCCATTCCCATTGGATGACCAATCCATTCGATCAGTCCAGTTTTTCCGACGATGAACGCACAAGGAATTCCTGTTCGTTTTGCTGCGTAATAATAGTCTTTCTTAACTGATTTATCCGGATCGGTTGTCAGGCAATAAGTGTTTGTTAGGTCAGCGTAAGTTCGCTCTTTTTCATCGCCTCTAACCTTGCGCTCAAGGAATCCTTCGACGGTGTCCATGTCTTCGTCGCTAACACTAATGACTTGAACATTGTCGTCTTTATACTTTTCTTGCAAGTCAGCGATGTGTGGCATCGCCTGAATGCAAGGGCCACACCAAGTCGCCCAAAATTCGATAATGTAAACATTGTCTTTTTCAAGCTTCGACGTGTGTTGAAACATGCCGTCGTTGTCACTGACCCAATGTTCAATTTCGATGTCGGGAGCTTTACTGCCGATTGTCAATGTTGCTTCGTCGTCCTGCGCGATGGCGTGACTGGACAGGGCGACGGTTGCCAAGCACAAAAGCATGTAACTAGTAAGTTTGAGAATTCGAATCACGTTTTAATCTCCACCTATCGAAGTTCGTTAGAAATATAAAGAGGCGAAAGCAAAGCCCGCTATTCGTCTTTGTTTCGCCGATTCAGCATGATAATGATCGAATAGTCATACCGAAAGGAACTAATTATCGTTTTCGCCCTGATTCGCCTCGTTTGGCAGAGGTTTCGTTAGGAGAATCACGGGCTGACTTCGGTATAACCGGATTATTTGAACCATTGTCTCATCAACCCGACGTTGAATTAGCGAGGGAGCTTTTTCGATTTGGAGCGACTACCTCTTGGATTCGGTTTCTTCCTTTCGCCAATTTCCTTCGACATTCGATCCCAAATCGCAACCATCTTTTTCATTTGTTCAGGTTCGGATTTCGCCAGATTGTTGAGCTCAGTCCGGTCTTTCGATAGGTCATAAAGTTCAAAGTCTCCGAAGTTGATGTTTACCAATTTCCAATCGCCAACCCGAATCGCATTGTTCTTGCCATAGAACGAAAAGAAGATAGCTTCGTGCGGATCGCGAACTTCACCGTCAAAGATCGGTGTCAAACTGAGGCCACGTGGAGGGCTGATTTTCTCGCCCTCTATCTCCGTTGGGTATTCTGTTTTTGCCACCTCAAGGCATGTCGACATGATGTCAACAAGATGCCCAGGCTGCGAGGTGATGGAACCTGCGTCTTTGATTCTTGCTGGCCAATTCACAATCATCGGCGAAGTGATTCCGCCTTCATGCTGGTTTTGTTTGTATTCGCGAAACGGAGTATTGCACGCATGGGCCCAGCGTTGATCGTAACACCAATAGGACTTGCTTTCCCAAGGCTTGAACTGCATCGACTCTTTCTTGCTGCGCTGAAACGGGCAAGCGCCGTTGTCATCAAGAAACATGATCAAAGTGTTCTCTCGCTTTCCCATTGATTCTAGTTTTTCAATGAGCTTGCCAATGTTTTGGTCAACACGATCAATCATCCCAGCGTAGGTTGCCATCATCAGGTCGTGATGATCTTTCTCGGAGTCAATCAGCGTATCCCAAGCCGAGATTCGACTGGGGCGTGGTGTAAGTTTTGTGTCTTGCGGAACGAGCCCGATCTCTTTTTGCTTCGCGAACCGCCGCTTCCGAAGTTCGTCCCATCCGATTTTGTACTTGCCTCGATACTTGTCCACGTCTTCCTTGGGTGCTTGAAGCGGATAATGAGGCGCGTTGTAGGCGATGTAAAGGAAGAATGGCTGCTCAGGGTTTTCTTGATGCGCCTGATTTAAAAACTTAATCGCGTAATCAGTGTTTGCATCGGTTGTATAGAATCCCTTTTTCGGAACTTCGAATACTTCTTGATTCAGTCGGAATGAATCGTCTCCAGTGAAAAAATTCGTCGCGCCACTTAAATGACCAAAGTACTGATCGAACCCACGCTCGTTGGGTGTGCTCTGGACATGCCACTTACCGGTCATGATGGTTTTGTAGCCAGCCGACTTCATGCCCTCAGCGATCGTGATGCAGTTCTTAAGCGCCGTATTGCCAACCTCAGGATAGTACTTACCGCTCAACAAAGTCGCACGCGTCGTTTCACATTTGGCACAGTTGTAGAACTGAGTAAAACGCAAACCGTCTTTTGCCAATGAATCAAGGTTAGGCGTCTCAATCTCGCCGCCGTAGCATCCAAGATCCGAAAAACCCATGTCGTCGACCATGATCAAGACGACATTGGGTCGCGCGGCGTTTTCGTTGGCAACGGCAGGACTGTTGATCGCCAAAAGGCCGGCGATGCTGAGCAGTAAAATGAGAACGAACGTTTGTGCTGGCTTCATGTCAAATGCTCTATCGAATTTATTAGTGACGCGGTAGTAGTCGTGAGCCTGATGGCTGAGGTCAGAGCTGCAAATAGTCTAATCGCAAACAGTCAGCCTGTGGCAATGCCAAGTTAAGTGTCTTAGGCTTCCAGCCTGAGCCATCCTGTTTTTTCACCAAGCCACTCAGTTCACTTCGCGCATACGCGCTGCATCAGAATACCAAATCAATTAGATTGCTGTTTCGATTCACGTTCTTCATCCAAATTATGTATTGAAATTCAATGGCCAGTCGCGAAGCGCTTGAGATTCGAAATGCTTGTGGGCTGCTTTATTCTGCCACTCGTTCCGTTCGCGTTTTGACTCAGATCTCGTGGCCGAATCGAATTCGTGATCGGTTCCTGGAGCAAAATGCCAAAGAGCTCCCGCAAGTCGAGTACGAACCTTACGACACATCAGAGGCGTTGGAGCGAATTGTTCTCGCGCGAAGCTCATTCCGATTCTCACCGATGGTCAACGAATGGTTGAACATCACGGCGTACAATATCGAAACCAGTGCGAAGATGATTGCCTCGTGTGGAACGAGTGATTTTTTCCGCTACTCGCGCGAGCTGTATGGTGTGCCCAATGAGGTTTTGTCCGATCAAGAGAATACAACGCTTGGACTGGCGACCCAATTCGATGCCGCCTTCCAAGAATTCGAAGGCCTCGACCTCGGCGAACCCGATGACGCTGACGTAACGGCTGGCGAGATGGCAGACGCGATGCGAGCTGAAGTCAATCAAACATTTGGAGTGCTCGCGCCCGAAGTTCAATTAGTCGATGAGCTTTCAGCCAACGCAATTGCCGGCCCTTCCCGAATTCGAATTCGCAAGGGCGCTCAATTCACTGACCGCGACGTTCGACAACTCATTCACCACGAAGCCCACATTCACGTTGGGACGTCGCTCAATGGAATTGGCCAAGCGAACTTGCAAGTGCTCGCGGCGAGTCATCCCGGCACGACTAAAACACAGGAAGGGTTGGCGGTCTTTGCCGAGTTCATAACTGGCTCGATGGATCTCAACCGTTTCCGCCGTTTAGCCGATCGCGTGATTGCAATTCAAATGGCGATCGAAGGTGCTGACTTTTTACAAGTCTACGAATTCTATCTTGAGCGAACGGACGGCGATCGAGAGCAAGCTTTTGAAAACACGAGGCGCGTGTTTCGTGGCGGCGTGTTAACCGGTGGTGCGCCCTTTACCAAAGACATCGTCTATCTCGATGGCTTGATTCGCGTTCATAACTTTTTGCGAACGATGGTTGCGGCGGGACGAGCTGATTGCCTTCGCTTGTTGTTTTGCGGAAAGATTGACCTTGAGGACTTGCCCGTGCTAGGGCATTTCGCTGAACGAGGCGTGTGTACTCCTCCTGAGTTTGTGCCGCCGTGGGCGACCGACATTCGATTTCTACTTTGCTATCTGACCTACTCTAGTTTCCTCAATCGGATTGATTTGACACAAGTCAAAACGCATTACGCCAAAATGTTGGATCGAATTCCACCCCAAGACATCTAACAATCAATCGCTCACGTTGTGGCCAACCATGTTGCTCTGGTTAATGGAATCCTGACGGTTCGGTCATATCGTAGTTGCAGGAAATGTGTCACAATGTTGCGGGCGGAATCGTAAGTGTCTTTGCAAATAAACGCGGCCAAACCGGCGAGAAACATGAACGTTTGACTGGCCAAGCTGCGTCGATACTATGGTCCTTCCTGCATTCGCTGGGCAATCCGTTCGGTCTCGAAGTGGCCCGTCTTTAATGCAACCGAATAGCGCAACCGAACAAAGCAACCAAATTCTGCACTTGTTGCAGATGAAATATTGAACTGGAGAATTGACTCGATGACGACTCAGATTTTGAAGGCCCGTCGTGGCGAAGTAACACCCGAAATGGAATTCGTGGCCAATCGTGAGAGCTTGACCGTTGAATTGGTTCGGGACGAAGTCGCAGCCGGGCGAATGGTGATTCCAGCCAACATCAATCACCTCTCCAAAAAACTTGAGCCAATGTGCATCGGCATCGCGTCGAAATGCAAGATCAACTCCAACATTGGAAACAGCGCGGTCACCAGCGATATCGCAGGCGAACTTGAGAAGCTTCATACATCGGTTCACCACGGTGCCGATACGGTGATGGATCTTTCAACTGGAAAAGACATCGACAACATTCGGGCCGCGATCATCGATGCCTCGCCTGTGCCAATCGGTACGGTTCCGATCTATCAAATGCTGGAAGAGCTTGGTGGAAACATCGAAGACATGCGAGCTCAGCATTTTCTTGACATGGTCGAGCACCAAGCCAAACAAGGCGTCGACTACATGACGATCCACTGTGGCGTCTTGATGGAGCACTTGCATCTGACAACACAGCGAGTCACCGGAATCGTTTCGCGTGGCGGTTCATTGATCGCAAAATGGATGATGGTTCATCGCAAGCAGAACCCGCTCTACGAGGCCTTTGACGATCTTTGCGACATCATGCGTCAATACGATGTGACGTGGAGTCTCGGCGACGGTTTGCGACCAGGCAGTATCGCCGATGCCAGCGACGAAGCTCAGTTCGCTGAACTTGATGTGCTGGGTGAGCTGACCAAGCGTGGACAAGACAACGGAACACAGGTCATGGTCGAAGGGCCAGGTCACATTCCGATGCATGAAATTCAAATGAACATCGAACGACAAATCGAAGTCTGCAACGGTGCTCCGTTTTATGTACTTGGCCCGCTCGTCACCGACGTTGCACCTGGCTACGACCACATCACCAGTGCAATTGGCGCGGCGATGGCTGGCTGGCACGGCGCAGCGATGCTTTGCTACGTTACGCCAAAAGAGCATCTTGGATTGCCAAATAACGACGACGTTAAGCAAGGCGTTATCGCTTACAAGATTTCAGCCCACGCGGCAGATGTGGCTCGTGGTCGTGCGGGAGCCCAAGACCGAGATAATG
>CAYMFZ010000102.1:0-12126 GCA_964389585.1 uncultured Pirellulaceae bacterium
GAATTGGACAATACGAGCCCGACCACAAGAATCGGCCCTTCGGACAGACTTTCGGAAAAAGATTCGGCAACAAAGACCGTCGATTTGAAACTGAACCTACGCCACACGAATCGCGATAGCTGACCGATCATCTGAAGAAATGAGCAACGTTTGTCCGCCAACCAACTCAAACACCTTCACCTCAAGCCGACTTCGTTGATCGTTCTACTTTTCGTCGTCGCCGGCGTGTTGGGATTTGCGAAACTTTCCTCGGAAGTCAATCTCGGCAACACCCAATCATTTGACGAACGGCTGGTTGTTACGATGCGTCAGGATGACCTCGACAAGACAATCGGTCCAACATGGGGACTTGGCGTCGCCCGCGACATCACCGGACTTGGAAGCGTAGCCATTCTGGGATTGTTGACTTTTGCGACCGCTGGATTCCTGCTGCTCCGACGCGGTTACCATTTGGCGATTCTCCTCGTATCGTCCGTTAGCTTCGGCACCTTTGTTTGCTTTACATTGAAGAGCTTTTTTGATCGACCGCGACCTCAAATCGTTCCTCATCTCACTGCGGTTGCGTCCAACAGTTTCCCAAGCGGACATGCGATGATGTCAGCCATCGTCTATCTCACTTTGGCGACGATTGTTGCTGCCACGATGAAAAGTACGACCCACAAGCTGTACATTTTCGCGTTGGCTTTTTTCGTCGTTGGCTTGATTGGATTCAGTCGCGTTTTCTTAGGGGTCCATTATCCAACCGATGTGATAGGTGGATGGATGATTGGTTTGGTTTGGGCGATGACAACTTGGACTTTGACAAAATGGCTCCAGTCGTGGCGTGCCGTCGAACAGCCGGCCGAAGTCCCAGATTTGGAATCGTGAAATTATTTCCCAACATTCAATCGCCGCAGTAGGTTCAGCATTTTCTTGCTAAACGGTGTAAGCTTCGTTCGGTTGAATTGATCGCCAAGTCTTCGAATGGCTTCGGCTTGGGTTGGGTAGGGGTGAATCGATGCGCCGATTTTTGAAAGCCCCAAACCATTGGTCATCGCGACCGTTATCTCTGAAATCAAATCACCTGCGTTTTCGGAAACGATCGTCGCGCCAACAATCGTGTCAGTCCCTTTCTTCGTGTGGATTTTGACAAACCCCTCATCGTTGCCTTCAAGAATCGCACGATCAACATGCTCGAATGGTTGGGTGTAAGTATCAATTTCGATACCGGCCTTTTTTGCGTCGTCGGGGTACATTCCCACGTGTGCAATCTCAGGCGAGGTGTAAGTCGCCCAAGGGATCACCAAATCACTTGCCTTCTTTTTTCCGAATGGTCCAAGTGCAAACAATGCGTTTTGGATTACGATTCGTGCTTGGAAATCTGCAGCATGGGTGAACTTCAGTTTTGAACAGATGTCACCCGCGGCAAAAATCTTTGGGTTGGTGGTCCGCAAATTGTCATTCACTTCAACCCCTTGCTTATCGTAGCGAACGCCGACGCCTTCCAAATTCAGTCCATCGGTATTGGGAGCCCGTCCCACAGCGACCAATAACTGATCTACGACAAATTCCTTCGCTTCACCGTTTTGCTGAACGCATACTTTGATCTTGCCATCCGACTCAGACGAGATGTTCATATCCGATGCGTTAAGTACCAGATTCACTCCGTCTTTGACGAATTGATCCTGGACGATTGCTGCGGCTTCGGCATCCTCACGAGTAAGAATGTGGTCGCCTCGTTCGAACAAAAAGACTTCGCTTCCGAATCTTGCAAACGATTGCGCCATCTCAGCACCAATCGGTCCGCTGCCAATGATCCCAAATCGCTTCGGCAACTCGGTGAGTGAAAACAAATTTTCATTGGTCAGGTAATCGACGGAATCCAAACCCTTGATCGGTGGCGCTGCTGCCCGTGCGCCTGTCGCGATCACGGCCTTTTTGAATTTCAACTGACTCACCGACCCGTCCCGCTTCGTTACTGAGACTGATTCGTTGTCGACAAAACTGCCTTGGCCAAAATAGACATCAACGCCCAAATCAGAAAACCGTTGGGCAGAATCAGCCGGGCTAATGTGAGCTCGTTTCTGCCGCATTCGCTCCATCGCGGCAGCAAAGTCGACGCTTGTCCCAGCGGGAACATTCACACCAAAGGGCTGGGCTCCCCGAACGACCGCGGCGACTCGTGCCGTTCCGATAACGCCTTTTGAGGGAACGCAGCCGACGTTCAAGCAATCACCCCCCATTAGTTCTCGTTCGATGAGGGCAACTCGCGCTCCCAAACCCGCCGCTCCCGCAGCCGTGACAAGGCCCGCCGTTCCCGCCCCAATCACCACCAAATGATAGGGCTGGGTTGCCGTTGGGTTTTTCCAATCAGAAGGATGCACGTTCGATTCGAGCTTGCGATTATGCTCATCGAGTGGCAACAATTGCGGAAATGTTTCAAGCGTCATGAATTTCTCGGAGCAAATTTTCAGTCAAATCAATCAATAACAGGACGCCACATGCTTCGAATCCTTACCTAATTGAATTAGAAAAAGGCAAGAGAAGAGCCGTCACAAACAAATCACTTTTCCGACTGGCCCATAGCTGTCGCCATTGAGTCACTTTTTAAGCAACCACGATTACAGAGAGAACAACGCATTATCTTTTCGAATTCAGCATCTTTTCGAATTCTGCGCTAGGCAAAAATTTCCTTTACGACGCGCGCGTGCTCAACCCCAGTCAGTTTTTGATCAAGACCTTGAAAAGGAAAAGTTAATCGCGAATGGTCGATTCCCAACAAGTGCAACATCGTCGCATGAAAGTCTCGGACATGAACTGGATTCTCGACAACGTTGTAGCTGAACTCATCCGTCTTTCCGAAGTGCATCCCGCCCTTGATCCCTCCACCCGCTAACCAAGCCGTGAAACAACGAGGATGATGATCGCGGCCGTAGTTCTCCATCGTCAATTTGCCTTGACCGTAGATCGTCCGCCCGAATTCGCCACTGAAGACAACCAGCGTATCGTCTAACAAACCTCTTTGCTCAAGATCCTGAAGCAACGCCGCGCAAGGCTGGTCAACATCACGGCATTGCCCTGTCATGTTGTCCGGCAAATTTGAATGATGATCCCACCCTCGATGAAAAAGCTGAATGAATCGGACGTCACGTTCCGCCATCCGACGCGCGAGCAAGCAGTTTCGCGCGAACGAACCGGGCTTGCTGATTTCCGGTCCATACATCTCGAGCGTCTCCTGTGATTCCTGCGAAATGTCCGTCAATTCAGGCACGGACGATTGCATACGGAACGCCATCTCTTGCTGAGCGATCGTCGTTTGAATCTCGGGATCACCGACTTCGGCAAAGTGTTTTCGATTCAACTCCGCCAGCGAATCCAACATTCGCCGTCGCACTTTCGAATCGATTCCAGTTGGATTGGACAAAAACAAAACTGGATCGCCAACGGTTTGGAAACTTGTTCCTTGATGTTTCGAAGGAAGAAAGCCGCTGCCCCACAGGCGCGAATAAAGCGCCTGAACGTTGACCTTGCCGCTCCACGTTGCCGATGGCATCACGACATAGTCCGGGAGATCCTTGTTCATGGAACCTAAGCCATAACTTAGCCACGCTCCCATGCTGGGTTTCCCAGGAATTTCCGAGCCGGTGCAAAACGACGTCTTGCCGGGATCATGATTGATCGCATCCGTATTCATCGAATTGACAAAACAAAGCTTATCAGCGTGGTTGGAAAGATGCGGCAACAACTCACTCATCCAAACGCCACTCTTGCCCTGTTGCGAGAATTTGAACTTAGTCGGCGCGACGATTTGCTGACTGCCTTTGGTCATTGCAGTGACACGTTGACCATTGCTGACGGATTTGGGCAACTCTTTTTTGAACTGCTTATGCAACTCAGGTTTGTAATCAAAGAGATCAGCCTGCGATGGAGCACCGGCCATAAACAAAAAGATGACTCGTTTGGCCCGTGGAGCAAAATGTGTTCCGACAGGATCTCCAAACACCAAGGGATTCCGCCTACTTCTCATTGCGCTCGTTGAGTTAGCCATTCCAAATTGAGGAACAAGTGCCGCGAGCGCTGCTGCACCTAACCCCATCCCCGAATTCGTTAGGAACGATCGGCGAGACTGAATCATTTGACGTTCGAAAAAAGCGTCCATGATTTATTCCTTTGTCTTCGTGATGTCGAGGTTGTAAATCGTGTTGGCCACAATGGTCCAGGATGCAAGTTCGATTTGCTCAGCCTCGGATTCAAGTTCGACGCCAGCACAAATTGCGTTGGCCATCGCCGGATCAACTTTATACTTTTCAGCCAGCTCAACGAGCAACGATCGCACAATCGCTTTCTCGCTTTCATCTGGCAGCCGGGCGGTCACGACTTCCCATAGATGCTCAATTCGATTTTCTGAATCCTTTCCATTTGGATTCTTTTCAATGACTTGAGAGGCAAGTTGTCGAGCTGCTTTTAAATACTCCGGTTCATTAAGCAACAACAACGCTTGCGACGGCGTATTCGTTCGCTCTCGTCGTGCCGTACAAGCATCGCGAATGGGAGCGTTAAGGATCGTCATCTGTGGCGGCGGCATCGCACGTTTCCAAAAAGTGTAGACGCTGCGACGGTAAATTTCTTCTCCGGAATCCGGTTTGAATCGCTGGCCAGTCATGGTTACCGCCTGCCACAGCCCATCGGGTTGCGGAGGTTTAACGCTGGCCCCTTTCATCTTCATGGAAAGCAAACCGCTGGTCGCGAGAATCTGATCGCGAATCATCTCGGCATCCATTCGATACCGAGAACCTCGCGCGAGCATCCGATTCTCAGGATCCTTTTTAAACTGATCCGTTGTGGCGACGGATGATTGGCGATAAGTCTCAGACATGACGATTTGCTTAACCAAAGAACGTACGTCCCAGCCTGATTCGACAAACGAAACCGCCAAATAATCGAGTAACTCAGGATGAGAAGGGACCTCGCCTTGGGCGCCGATGTCTTCGGATGTTTTGACAAGCCCGACACCAAAGAACTGTTGCCAAAACCGATTCACCGCAACCCGAGCCGTTAACGGATTCTTGGAATCAACAAGCCAGTTTGCCAAATCCATTCTCGTTGCGACGTCCGCTTCTTTGTTTAGCGGCGGCAGAAAACCTGGCGTGTTCCGTTCGACTTTTTCACCCGGTGAATCGTACTCACCACGATTCAAAACAAACGTCTCACGCACGTCTGATCTTTCTTTCATCACCATCGCACCCGGGATGGCGTTGTAAAAACGATCTCGTTTTTGTTGAAGTGCTTTGCGTTCCTCTTCGATTTTTTTGAGTGCATCAACAAGTGCTTTTCGTTGAGCCTCAGCTTTCTTTTGTTGGGCGGCAAGTGCCTCTCGGTCGATGTCATCTGTCGCCTTTTCTGCTTCTTCGTTTTCCACAGGTTCGACTTTTGATTCTTCGACCGCCAATTTTGCAATCTTAATTTTCTCGTCAAGCTGACCAAGTTGTCGATCAAATTCTTCCAACTTTTTCAGTTGAGCTTGCGTCTCGAACTTGATGAACGGCTGTTGCAATCCGTTAGGGGGGGCACGTTGAGTTTCAGGTGCAGCGTCGATGTTGTTGAAAAATGCGTAGAGAGAATAATAATCCTTCTGGGTAATTGGATCGTACTTGTGATCGTGGCACTGAGCGCATTGCACGGTCAAACCCATGAATCCCGTACTCACTGCGGCGACTCGATCATGTACGTTTTTGGCAAAGCTTTCTTCAGGCAACGCGGTGCCACGATCAATAATCAAGTGCAGTCGATTGAAGCCAGAGGCGACAAGCTGGTCATTGGTCGGTTTGGGAAAAAGATCTCCCGCGAGTTGATAGCGAACGAATTCGTCGTAGCCAAGATTTTCATTGAACGACTTAATCACCCAATCGCGGTAGGCCGAGTTGTTTCGAAAAAAGTCTTTATGCATTCCGTTGGTATCTGCGAACCGAACGACATCAAGCCAATATCGAGCGATGTGTTCGCCGTATTGAGGACGCGATAACAGACTGTCGATCAATCGTTCCCAAGCCTCGTCGCCAGATGCGGATTTGTCTTCCAGAAATTCACGGATTTCAGTTTGCGTTGGTGGCAGACCGGTAAGATCAAGCGTGACACGACGAATCAGAATTCGATCCTCGGCCGCTTGTGAAGGAACTTGCCCTGCTGATTCGAGCTTACTCAGAACATGCAAATCAATAGGCTGATCGCTCCAGTCCGAGGTCTTAACCGAAGGAGTGTCAGGCGTTACCGGTTGCTCGAACGCCCAAAACTTTTTGTAAACTGCTCCCGAGTCAATCCACTTTCGAAACAGCCGCTGTTGGGATTTGGTTAGTCGCGGTTTATGTGAATTAGGAGGTGGCATTATTTCGGATTCATCATCCGAAGTAATTCGATTCCAGACTTCGCTATCTTCAGCCGACCCCGGTTCGATCGCGAAAGTGTGTGCTCCCTCGGCCCCGTCAGCGATATCAAGTCGAAGCCCTGCTTCCCGCGAATCAGCATCAGGTCCGTGGCAAGCGAAACACCGATCAGAAAGTATGGGGCGAATATCTCGATCAAAAGAAACGTCGAGGTCTTCCTGTGCGATCACTTGAAATTCGAATTGCACAAGGCAAAAAATCAGCATCCAAAAAATAAGAACATTTCGACGTTGCATTTTAATTTTTGCGGCAATTGAATTGCAAATAGAGTTCATAAATTGGTGGCGTCAAAATTAAATGGTCAATAACGCAAGACTTCTTTAAGTATAAGTTACCAATCGTCGCGATGCAGCGCGAGTTGAATGCAAGGCACGCAAAGCCGCGACTTTCGTACTGTTGAACACTAAATTTATGAATCCGTTCACTGATCGCGCAATCCAACGATGAATTTGGTTAGAATCGTTCAATATTAAAACTGCCTCCAACCCGTGCACCGCAAACACGCAATGAAAACTAAAAACTACCTGCCAATTCAATTTCTGACTTTGATCGGTTTCTTCCTGACGCTATTCGTTCAATCGGCGAACGCAAATGAAAACGTTTCCGCCAATGATGGAATCAAAGACGATCGACCTAACGTCTTGTGGATTACGATCGAAGACTGGAGTCCAGATCTTTCGTGCTACGGCACCAAGGGAATCCAAACGCCTCACGTAGACAAGCTTGCCTCTGAGGGAATGCTTTTCAAGACCGCATTTACGACATCCCCCGTTTGCTCAACCTCTCGTTCGGCGATGATGACTGGTTTCCATCAAAACTACATTGGCGCTAATCAACACCGAACCGACGACAAGAAAGCACTTCCCTTTGGAATTCGGCCAATACCGCATTTGTTCGCGGACGCTGGATACTTCACCGCGATCATGAGTCGGAAACTCGATTGCAACTTCCTACCCGATACCCATAACGAGCTATTCATGGGAAAGGATTGGAAGGAACGAAAACCGGACCAACCATTTTTCGCGCGAATCACATTTGCTGGAACCCATCGCAAGTGGAATCGCGACCCTGAGCGTCCGATCGACATCGCCGACATCGAGTTGCCACCTTATTACCCTGACACGCCGTTCGTTCGGCGAGACTGGGCGAATGGACTTGAGCAGATGCAGTTAGTTGATCGAGAAGTCGGTGAGTTGCTGAAGCGACTTGATGATGAAGGGCTGGCTGAGAACACGCTTGTTTTTTTCATCGGTGATCACGGCCGGTGTCATATTCGTGGCAAACAGTTTTTGTATGACGAAGGAACGCAGATCCCAATGATCATGCGTTGGCCTAGAAAAGTCGAAGCTGGGCAGACTAATAGTGATCTAGTGATGTCGATCGACATTTGCGCAACGATTTTGGAAGCAGCCGGAATCAAAGCGCCCGTCCCGCTTCACGGACAAAGTCTATTCAGCGATGAAGTCAAAAATCGCAAATACACTTTTGCTGCCCGCGACAAGATGGATGACACTCACGATGCGATGCGGTCCATTCGCTCCAAAGATCACAAGCTGATTCTGAATTTAATGCCAGAGCGACCGTACTGCCAATTCAGTCACTACAAAGAGGGTGCTTATCCGGTTTTGGCCGAGATGAATGTGCTGAACTTGCAAGGCAAGCTTACGCCCGAACAAGCGGCTTTCATGGCAGCAACCAAGCCGGAAATCGAAATGTTCGACTTGAAGAAAGATCCGCACGAAGTCCACAACGTTGCGGACGACCCGAACTACAAAGACGTGAAAAAAGAGTTGCTAGCCCAACTTGATAATTGGCGAACGAACGTGATCAAAGACAAAGGTGTCACCGACGAGTTTCGTGGAGCTGGACTGTTTCCCGATTCATGTCCAACACCAACGGTTGGCGAGTGGGTTGAACAAAACAAAACGAAATTTGACTTCAAGAAGAACGGCTTGCCTGGATGGTATCCAACGCGAACGTTGGAAGAATGGGAAAAGGCCCGCGACATGTGGAAGCCTTATGTGCATCGCGGCCCGACCGATAAAGTCGAACGACCAGTCATTCCATTCACGCAAAAGAAGAAAAAGAAGAAGGTCAAACCCGGCACGAAAGCTAAGGCAAAGCCCAAAACAAAGGTTGAGAAATAGCGGTGCCTACCGCTTTGGGAATTGAGTAGGAAAATCGACGCTTTGCCCTTCGGCTGGTCGGCGGATGATTTGCATCTGTTTATTTTCATCGTTCCAAGCTTCGATAGAAATTGGCTTGGTTGCATCCAGTTCTTTTCCGGTGATCATACCGACGCCTTTCTCGTGAATGACAACGACGCAAAAGGGTTCGACTTCGGGCGGAAACTGAAACTGACCGGCTGAGTCAGTTTTCGTCACCGGGTTTCCCTCGTCGTAGGAAATTACACGATCCCTGATGTTGACTCTTGACCGTGCGAGAACAACTTTTGCATCGGCCAATGGTATGCCATCCAATCCAATCACGGATCCAACAATTGGATCTGCTTTTGTTAGTTTGAATTCAATCGTTTGACTACGTGTTTCGGTTGCTCCTGGACGAATGACTTCCGATTCAGCGGGCTGGTAGCCATCGGCCTCTACTCGGATACGGTACATAAATCCTTTCTGCCGAAACTCGGAACTAAACTTTCCGTTTCGGACAGTTTCCTTTTGATAGAGTTGCCAATCGGGCGCTCTTCCGTCTTCATACTCGAAACCACGAATTTGAGAAAAGACTTCGATCTTTTCGCCCGTGTCAGCGTCTACAACTGAACCAGTCACTTGAAATGGACGGGTCAAAGTGAACGAATAAGCCTTGCCCCCAGGTCTCATTGGAGCTTCATCGATCATCATATAGCCATTTTTTGCGATGTCGTATTGAACTTCGTCTGCCGGCACATCATTAAGCACAAATTTTCCCTGCGCATCAGTCTTGGTATCGAGTCGGATCCCGCGGCGAGATCCTTTCCAATTCTGCGCCCAAATTGAAACGTCTTTCAACGGGTTTCCATTTTCATCAATGACTCGACCTGAAACTGAATTCCCCGGTTTCATCTTGACCATCACCGGAGATTTTGAGTCAAGAACTTCGACTAGCTCAGGGGCATAGCCGTCGGCGACAACCGTCAGACTGATCGCGTTTTGGTTGGGCCTACCTAGTCCACCAAGTTGTTTATTTTTTTCAATTGGCTTCAAGCCAGAGATTTGAAACTTGCCACTTTCTTCCGAAACGGCAACTGGCTTTTCAGCTCGAAACCCATCGTGCAGATTGTAGTAGATTTTGGCATTCGAAATTGCCTTGCCAGCTTCCGTTCTGATGATGCCTCGCAAGCGACTTCCGGTCTTCATTTTAGTCGTTGCTGTTTTATTGATCAGGTCTTTAATGTCAGGAATCTTGTAGACTGAGGAACCAATCAGCCCTTGAACATTCACATCACCGTAGAAATCTGGGTGGCTGAAGTACAAGTTGAATCTGCTTCGGTCGATCTCTTCAGGCAAAACATCGATCGTCCAGCGACCATTTTTATCACTTGTTGCCAATCCCTTGCACTTGTAATTGTCCGGACAAATATTGACGCGAACATGTGGGTTCTCGCCTTCACCAGTTCCCCAATAGTGAACCGAAACTTCGACGCCGGCAATTGGATTACCAGCTTCATCAAGAACTGTTCCGCCGATTTCTTTTCCGGGATGCATTGGAATTGTGACAGTCTTGGGCATGGCTGGTGACGGATCGGCGGCCCAAAAAACTCGCAGCGGCACGTAGCCTGGCTTACTCGGATAAACACGCACGGATTTGGGCGGCAGATCAGGCAAATTGATAATCGACTTTCCATCTTTATCTGTCGTTTGAACTTTGACATCCGAAAAGTCGATTCCAGTTCCGGCGTATTGCAACTCCAAAGAAACGTCGTTGATTGGCTCTTTGGTCACGGCATCGATCACGCAAAACTCCATCTGCTGCCCCTTTTTCCAATCGTCGTCAGACTTGAAACTCTGATCAAACGTTTTGGCTTGGACAAGCTGCGAGACTGCTTCTGTTTTCAAAGTCGAATTAGAAAAGATGGGCTCTTGCGATTTCGCGCGTGCCACAAAACTGATTGATGAAGGCAAGAGAAATGCGGCGCTCGTTAGCAACAACATCAAGTGTGAAACTGACAGCCCCCGCGAAAATTTCCGAGTAGGTGACAAAATCGCGATTCGATCTCTCAAGCACCAACTTAAAAAAAACGCGATCGCAAAGATAACGATCAAATGAAGACTTTGATTCGTCAGAAATTCAGCAAACGTGTCAAAGGTAGAATCCACTTGCGTCTCCGATCCAAATTCCAAGTGATTGGAAGCTACTTTGAAATTTCGTACTTGTCATAAAACAGGAATCGGAATTCGGAGAATATCTGTACGCAATCACAGAGCTGTCACAGGTCTAACTTGACCATTCGTTTAAGTCCACACCTTAGATGGACCCCAATGATTTACTCTTATTTTGACCCGGCTATCTGCTTCATGACTTCGAGGGGCAAAGCCACGAACGCGACTGGCGTGGTCTTCTTTTTCTCAGAAGAATCATTCGACGCGGCGCCCATTGAACCGGCACCTGTGGACGGTGGAAGCGTCGAGCGAATTTCAACAAGCTGCTTCGAAAGATCTTGGATGTTCTTATCCAAGTCGGCCGAACTCATTTTCAGAATCGCCGCGTAGGTAAACGCGACTTCGTCGGCAGACTTTCCCTTCAGCTCAGCAACTTCCTTGGATTCCTTCGAGCTAAAGATATCACTTATCACTTCCATTCCGGTAGCTTCAGGTTCATCTTCTGTGTCACCTTTGGCTTTCACAAAATTTTCGTCGCCCTTTGGCACGGTCGAATCAAGATACTTGCGTCCTCCCCAAATCCCAGCCGCAAGAATCCCAAAGAATACGAGGATGACTATGAGTCGACCCAGCGAACCTGATTTTGCATTCGTTGTTGCGTTCACCAATTGTTTATCGTCTTCGCTCATCGTTCACTCATGTTCTTTTGTTGATGGTTAAGCCAATGTAGCCTCGTTAGACTAAGAGCCTATCCCAAACCAAGATTCTCGATCTACAGTGAGCCGAGCCGAAGACGTTCGCCTCGGGCCGGGACAACCAGCAAAACAAACCACTCGCCATACTGGCCCGAGGCTAGCGCCAACGACTCACAAGTTCTGGGATAGGCTCTAAGGATAATTAAATGCGTGAGAATTTTGAAGAAGTCTAAAACCTTTTAGATTTTCAGGTTGTTCGAAACAGCTTTAACCGGCCAGCTTTGGTGATTTTCCGGGCGATCAATCGAATATTGCCGTCAGGCAGCCCGATTGCCCGACAACGACATCCAACAATAATATTGCGGCTCCATAAAACACATCTTAAAGAGAAGTCTCGATGAAATTGATTTTTTCACTCTCTGTGTTTCTGACTTCTGCTTTGGCATTGGCGAGCAGTGGTTTTTCACAAGAAGAGGCAGTGCTTGAATCGCTCAATCCAGTCATGAACGTCGCGAACGAAGTCGCCTATCAATCGGATTTCGAAGTGAACCAAGCCGTTGACAAGTCGGTTTGGCAAAAGCGACAAGGGACTCAGTGGAAAATCGTTGATGGCGTTTTACGTGGCGAGCAGTCAACTCCTGAATATCAGGCCAAAAAAGATGACCACAAAGGCTATGATCCGCGGATCAAGTCACT
>CAYMFZ010000102.1:12136-12868 GCA_964389585.1 uncultured Pirellulaceae bacterium
AATTGCTTCCGATCATCGAATTTGGCCACCACAATGTTCGGCTGAAGTTTAGTGAATCTGGAACCGTGATGGTGGCGGACCATGAACAAGTCCAACTGGCCCAATCCAAAGAGCTGAAACTCGAACTTGGTCGCTGGTACCACGTCTTGGCTGAACGTCAGGGTGACGAGTTCGTCGTCCAATTCGCAAACGGTCCAACGTTCTATGCGAAACACAAAAGCCTCGCGATTCCTGTGGCCGATGATGCAGACGGTTTAGGAATCGCCGGCACTCGCAAGGGAACCGTCGAAATCGACAACGTGACGTTATGGTCAATCAAAGAATCAAAGAAAGCCAAGTCTTGGCGAAAGACCGTCGTCTCCTTGAAAGAAAACATGACCGAACCAATCTTGATTGAAAAGAAGTCGAAGAAGTCAAAACAAAAGAAATCGAAGAACCTAAAAAAGAAAAAGAACTAACTCAACGAAGCTTTTGACGAAGCTTTTCCCGACGATCCAATTTAACGCTTTGCTCGATGGATTCGCCAATGCCTTTTACCTTTAGCTATCGCAGCCCGTACGAAAACTTGACCGGGCGTTTCGTCCGTCGTTTCGAAGATCATTCGATCCTCTCTTGGTTCCAAGAGAATTGGCATTCAAAAGATGAATCAAAAGAATTGTTGGGCAAAACCGTTTATGGATTCGAAGCTCTATTTGAGAAGATTTCTGAAAGTCAGATTCCAATTCCAAAAAC